>CAIJTL010000038.1 GCA_903823545.1 uncultured Planctomycetaceae bacterium | reverse complement strand
GCAGCACAAAAATGCCCGGTCAATTGGATTCGTACCTGCCAAAGCTCGTGAATCGTTTTCGAGGGGGGACGATTCTCACGATCAAATCTCCTGACTCTGAAAGTCGCGCCTTGCTGTTGAGGCACTTCGCACAACAAACCAAGGTCACGATCCCGCGGGAACCACTCGCACTATTGGCTGAATCTGTGAATGTCTCGCCGCGTGAACTTGCCGGAATCGTCAAACAATTGGCTGAACGGCGCACGCCTATCAAACGTGAAACGATCGAAGAATTACTTCGACAGGATTATTCATCGCTGAAGATCACACCACTCCGTGTCACGAAAGCTGTTGCTTCCGAGTTCTCTGTCACTCTCACCGCGCTGAGATCTTCTTCGCGATCACAAGCTTTGGTCTTGCCGAGGCAAACTGCGATGTGGTTATGTCGCAAACTTTGCGGAACACCGTTGATTCAATTGGGTGACTTTTTCAATCGACAACACACTTCCGTGCTCCATGCCGTCCGTCGTCACGATGAGCGGCTTAAGGCTGACGCCACTCTGCGATCTCGAATGAGTCAAATCGAACTGTCAATAACTCGTTCGTCCACTGTTGATAGCGGTTCTTGAACTCCACGCCGCCCGATGGTATCGCTTTCGGCTGTTCGTAAGCCTCCGTTTGCTGACCTTGTCCAAACGGGTCTCAACAGCCTTTCCACACGATATCGACAACGCCGATGGCACGTTGTGAGAACGTAAGTTTTTCGCTACCTTGCTGCTCCGTTTTTCCCTGCAAAACTATCCACAATTTCAACCCACACTGATACGAATACAACTCTTAAAAATTCTTTTAGAAGAAGAGTTTCCGAACCAAACTTATTTCCCTTTTCGACGCGGTTAAAACATGAAGCTTCACTGCCATCGCCCTTCTTTGTCGACTGCATTTCAAATCGTCAGTGGTGTTGTCCCATCTCGTTCTCCCAAAGACATTCTCAAGAACGTAAAGCTTCAAGTTGGCGGAGGAAAAGCGACTCTGGTTGGTACCGATCAAGAAATTGGTATCCGCTATGACATTCCCGGTGTCGAAACCGACTCGTCCGGTGAAGTACTTCTTCCCAAGGACCGAGTGGTTTCAATCATTCGCGAATTGACTGATGAGAGCGTTGATCTGGAAGTTGGCGAGAAGGCCGTTTGGATTCGATCGGGTCACAGCGAATTCCGTCTTTCAGCAGAAGACCCCGCTGAATTCCCCCCGGTTCAGGCTTTCGATGCGGAGAGCTATCACGTCATTCCCGCAGCCTCTTTCAAGGAAATGATTCGTCGAACCGTCTTCGCAACAGATGTCGAAAGTACGCGATACGCACTCGGTGGTGTGCTGCTTGAGTTTATTGGTGACAAGCTGACGATGGCCGCAACCGACAGTCGCCGATTGGCTGTTGTCAGTACCGTGGTCACAACAGTAGGCACTGTTGAGCCAAGAACAACACATCCAGTCGTGCCATCGAAAGCATTGGCTCTCATCGAGAAGAGTATCAGCGATGCTGATCAAGATGTTTATTTGGCGGTGTATCCCAACAGCGTTTTGGTGAAGTGCGGTAGTTCGACGATTTACAGTCGCTTGGTTGAAGGGAGATTTCCACGATACGCGGACGTCGTCCCTTCGTCCTCAAGCGTCCAAATGGACGTGGTTGTCGGGCCGTTTCAGTCAGCTGTTCGCCAAGCACAAATCGTGACGAGTGAAGAGAGCCGTGGCGTTGATTTTGAATTCGGCAATGGCGTTCTGCGGCTGAAGAGTATCGCGGCGGACATCGGCGAATCGAAGGTCGAAGTGCCGATTAGCTACGACGGAGAATCGCTGACGATTACTTTCGATCCACGCTACATCATCGAATTCTTACGGATTCTCGACTCGGCCAGTTCTGTCAAAGTCATGCTGAATGATTCAGAAAGTGCCGCGTTGCTCAAAACAGAGGACGGTTATCAGTACGTGGTGATGCCGTTGTCACGAGATCGTTAATTCTGAAGTGCGGTGAGTCCAATGCCACGTGACCCGTATGGCGACTTACGAGGATTTCAGCCGATCGGCAAACGTCCGCCTGAGCCACATCAACTTGGCAAAGTGTTGTCGGAACTGATCGCACTCAAAGGTTTGGCAAGAGTCCAAGGGACTCAACAATTGCAGCAAGCATGGAAGTCGGCCGCGGGAGATGAACTATCGAAGAATTCGTCGGTGATAGCACTCAGCCGAGGTGTCTTACAAATCGGCGTGTCTAACACCGGCCAACTGAGCGAATTGGCCAGTTTCCACAAACAAACGTTGCTCGCCACGCTGCAACAACAACACCCGCAACTCAAGATCAAAGATTTGAAATTCCGCCTGAAGACGGATCAGAGAAAAAACTAACCCGAAGCGTCAGCGAGGGCGAGCACTTCGACAGCTCTCGTAAATGAAACGACTTGAAGCGTTCGCCCTCGCTGACGCTTCGGGTTACTGAGATTGAATGACGGATCGATTATCAGCCAGGATGCAAAAGTTATGAGCGATCAACCGCAAACGACAACCGCTGCTGCGAGCACTTACGACGAAACAAATATTCGCGCTCTCGAAGGAATCGAGGGAATTCGCCTGCGGCCGGATATGTACATTGGCGATCGTGCTTCAAGAGGATTGCACCACTTAGTCTTTGAAGTTGTGGACAACTCGATCGACGAGGCTGTCAACGGTTTCGCAAGCACGATTACCGTGAAGATCAATGCTGACGGCAGTGCGACGGTGCTTGATGATGGTCGTGGTATTCCGGTGGGAATGATGGCCGATCAAGGTGGGAAGTCGGCTCTCGAAATCGTCTTCACGAAGATTCACGCAGGTGGCAAGTTTGATCGGCAAGGTGGTTACAAGACTGGTACGGGCGGTCTCCATGGTGTTGGTATCACAGCAGTCAATGCGTGCGCCGAATGGTTGGAAGTCGAAGTGCGTCGCGAGGGGCATGTCTGGACAATGGAGTTCGCTCGTGGACATTGCGTGCATGACCTACAAAAGATCGGCAAGAGCGAAACGACGGGGACTAAGGTCACGTTTCAGCCTGACTATCAAATCTTTACCGACACTAAATTTCATTTCGATGTGTTGGCTAAACGGTTGCAAGAATTGACGTTTCTTAACGCTGGTATTCGCATCCGGCTTCAAGATGAACGGAACGGTCAACAGGAAGAATTCCACTACGAAAACGGCTTGGTGGAGTTTGCGAAGTTTTTGAATCGCGCTGACACAGCGATTCACAACGACGTGATTCACATCAAAGGAACGATGGATGGATCCGAAGTCGAAGTGGCAATGCAGTACAACGACGGCTTCTCGGAAAGCATTCGTTCGTTCGCGAACAACATCAACAACATCGAAGGTGGTACGCACCTCACGGGCTTCAAGAACGCCCTCACGCGAGTCTTCAACAACTACGGCAAGAAGAACAACATTTTCAAGGACTTCACACCGAGCGGCGAAGACTTCCGTGAAGGACTCGCCGCGATCGTTTCCGTCCGAGTGCCGAATCCGCAGTTCGAGGGTCAGACAAAAACCAAGCTCAGCAACGGCGAGGTCGAGGGGATTGTCACGTCGATCGTCCATGACGGATTGCACAAGTACCTGGAAGAGAATCCGCAGACAGCAAAGCTGTTGCTGACGAAAGGTCTCCGCGCGGCAGAAGCT
>CAIJTL010000037.1 GCA_903823545.1 uncultured Planctomycetaceae bacterium | reverse complement strand
TGCCGAAGCTCGCTGTGCTCATTGCGGACGCGCGTGCTGAAGGGGACCTTCGTGAGAATGCCGAATATCATGGGCAGCGAGAAAACCAAGGCCGTATGCAGGCGAAAATTAACCAGCTCAAAACTCGGCTGGCTAACTGCATCATCCTTGATAAAAGTTTGCAACCAAAAGGGGTGTCCGGCTTCGGTTCGGTGGTCATGTTGAAAGACACGACATCAGGTAAATCGGAAGGCTACGAACTTGTTGGGCCGGGCGAAGAAGACTACGACGCGGACATCATGAAGATCTTGATGAGCGGTCCTCTGGGCCAAGCGATTACCGGAAAGAAAGTGGGCGACATGGTCGAGCTTTCAACGCCCCGAGGAATTCGCAAACTTCAAGTGACGAAAGTGGACTGAGCTGATTTTCCGAAGACTTCGATTCAGGAGCACGTGATGCGAAAAGCTTTGGCATTGGTCGCGATGATGAGCAGTGGATTGTTGGCGTCAGCAGCGGTTCCTGCTGCTGATTGGGCAGAATTTCGAGGCCCGACCGGACAGGGACATGCCACCGATTCCAAGCTCCCAATCGAATGGTCTGCGGAAAAGAATGTTGCCTGGAAAACTCCGATTTCGGGCAAAGGGTGGTCTTCACCGATCATCGTCGGCAATCAAGTGTTCGTGACGACTGCTGTTCCAAAAGGGGAGGACTCAAAAGACCAGTCGCTCCGCACTCTCTGTCTCGACAAGACCTCTGGCAGTGTTGTGTGGGACAAAGAGGTCTTCCTGCAAGACGGCAAGACCGCAAGTCCGATTCACTCCAAAAACAGCCATGCCAGCTCTTCGCCGATCTCCGATGGCAAGCACGTTTTTGTCCATTTCGGAACTCACGGTACCGCGTGCTTGACGCTGGCGGGTGACGTTGTTTGGAAGAATCAAGAACTGAAATACGAACCACGTCACGGCAACGGCAGTTCGCCGATCTTTGTCGACGACTTGTTGGTTGTTTGCTGCGACGGAGCGAACACCGATTTCGTTGTGGCGCTCGAAAAACAGACAGGTAAGATCCGATGGAAGAAGATCCGCGAACATGCGAAAGGGACGAAATTTTCGTTCGGTACGCCATTGTTGATTGAGGTAGATGGCGAAAAGCAGATTGTTGCGCCCGGAACATTTCACGTCGCCGCCTATCAACCAAAGGATGGCTCTGAAATTTGGCGAGTCGATTACGGCGACGGCTACTCGGTCATTCCGCGCCCGGTGTTTGGTCACGGCCTCGTGATCGTTGGCTCTGGCTACGACAGTCCTACGCTGTTGGCCATCCGCCCCAACGGGAAAGGGAACGTCACTGAAACCCACGTCGCGTGGAAGGTTTCTAAAAGCATGCCGCACACCCCGTCGCCGTTGCTGGTGGGCGAGAACGTCTACGTCGTCAGCGATGGTGGTGTTGCAACATGTTTGAATGTGAAGACCGGCGAACAAGTTTGGCAAAAGCGACTTGGTGGAGCGTTCTCAGCATCTCCAACTTTTGCGAACGGCAAGATCTATTTCCAAAGCGAACAAGGTGACGCGATCGTCGTTGAACCCGGCGCAGAGTTCGTCGAAGTTGCTCGCAACTCACTCGAACCGCGCACGTTCGCGTCCTATGCCGTTGCGGATGACGCGTTCTTCATCCGAACTGAAACGCAGATTTATCGCATCCAGCAGAAGTAGTTCGCCATCCAGGTAGAACTTTTCTTTGTTCGCGGACGCCTCTGTTTGAGATCGCTCTTGCTCGATCAAGGTGCTTCTTGGAATGGCGATGCATTGTGCGTTTCTCTTTTCGTGACGTGTGCGAGTTTCGCATTCAGCGTTGCCGATTCTAAAAGGTAAGGAACGCTGTGGAATGCGCGCGATGTCGACGTTGAAGGGTCATTCAATGCCGAAGGCCATTTTTTATCGACTGTTTTTGGCGCTTCTGGTTTGCAGTATTGAAGTTGTCAGTGCCGCAGAGCTTGTTCTCACGTCTCCGCTGGATCATCAAGTCGTACAACGGACGACTCCCGGCAAGGGCACGCTACGAATTGCGGGGCAGCTTTCGGAAGACGCGCCCGGCGACGTTGTTGTCGAAGCGCGGCTGCAGGATGGTCAGAAAGAAGCGGCATGGCAGCGGCTCAATGCGAAGGTTGTCGGGCGGGCGATCTCGGGAACGCTCGAAGCTCCGGCGGGTGGATGGCGGAAGCTCGAAGTGCGAGTCACTCGCGAGGGCAAAGAATTCGGCACGAGCAGCGTCGAGCATGTCGCGATTGGCGAAGTGTTCGTCGTCGCGGGGCAGTCGAACTCGGCTAATCATGGCGAAGAGAAGCTCGCTCCACAGACAGGGCGAGTGGCAGCGTTTGACGGAACCAAATGGCGGATCGCGAATGATCCTCAGCCGGGAGCGAGCGGCGGTGGTGGAAGTTTTATTCCGGCGTTTGGTGATGCGGTCGTGAGGAAGCTTGATGTGCCCGTTGGCATCGTTGCGTGTGGCATCGGTGCCACGAGCGTGCGTGAGTGGCTGCCGAAGGGCTCGATGTTTCGAAATCCGCCGACGCTGACGGGTCGCGTCGAGCCGTTGCCCAACGGCGAATGGGCGAGCAAAGGCGAGGCGTTCGCGATGTTCGTCGGGCGGATGAAGTCGCTCGGACCAAATGGTTTCCGCGCCGTGCTCTGGCATCAAGGCGAAAGCGACGCCAATCAGGCCGACCCCACTCGCACGTTGCCGGGCAAGCTCTATCGTGAGTCGCTCGAAAAGGTCATCCGCGAATCGCGGCGCGAGATCGGTTGGGACGTTCCGTGGTTCGTGGCTCAGGTCAGTTATCACGTTCCCGGCGATGAAGCGTCGCCCGACATCCGCGCGGCTCAGGCGTCCTTGTGGAAGGACGGCATCGCACTGGAAGGCCCCGACAGCGACTCACTCAAAGGCGACTTGCGAGAACGCAACGGCCAAGGAGTCCACTTCAGCGGCAAAGGCCAGCGTGAGCACGGAGCCAAGTGGGCCGTGAAGGTTCTGCCGTGGCTCGACCAGCAATGGACCGCACCGCGAGCCGTCGGCGGAGGTATCGAATGGAGCGACACTCAGCAGTTGGCCGAGTGCCACAGCATTGGTTGGGTGGCGAATTGGATGCGAGCCGATCCGCAGGGACGCGGCAAAGCGTGGGATGGAGTGCTCGACGAAGCCAAGTGGGGCAAGCCGTCGCCGGATCAGCTTGTGGTTCGCAACTGGGACTGGAGATTCACCGACGAGCAATGGCGGCAAGCGGTCGTTGAGCGAGGCGAAGGTCCGCGAGAAGAGGTCAAGTTCGACCTTTGGATTCCGGACGGCGTCGATGTTGTGAAGGGTATCGTCGTGATGTCAGGTCACGGCAGCGGTGAGTCGCTCTACGGTCATCCGAGCATCGCACCGAAGTTGCGAGCGATCGCACGCGAACTGCACTTGGCGATCTTCAAGTTCGTGGGCAATCCCATGCAGCGCGGCTTCTGGCCGAAGAGTCTGCTTTACGATCGCTTGAATGACTTGGGCCAACGAGCCCGACATCCGGAACTCGCTCACGCACCGCTGTTCCTTTACGGACACTCGAACGGCACCGGCTTCTCGGCTCTCTTTCCTGCGACGGAAGGTCATCGAGTTTGGGGCTGGGTCTCAATGCGACCGGGCATCGCGTTTCAGGTTTATCAGCCCGGAGCCGCTCAAGTGCCGGGCCTGGTGATCTTCGGCGAAGACGATCACTTCCTCGCACGACCGTCTAAGGAAGAGAACCTTGCCGTCGTCTCGCTGATGCGCAAGAAGCACAACGCCTTATGGAACTTCGCCGTCGAGCCCAAGACCGGTCATGGCCCTGGTGACAAGACATGGCCGCTGGTCTTCTCGTTCTTGCGACACACCTTCAACGCGCGAGTCCCTGCCGATGCCGATCCGCGACAAGGTCTGATCCGCCTGAAGTCGCTCGCGATCGAAAGCGGGCACCTCGGCACCAACTGGGACGCCGCGAAAGGCGGCTATCAAACATTGTCGATCGCGCCGCATGCAGACTTCGTTGGCGATAAGTCATCCGCAAGCTGGCTCATCAACGCTGACTACGCTGCTGATTGGCAGTCGTTCCAACGTGACGGCGAAGTGAAGCCAGCGAAGTGATCGCGACGCATGTCAGTTCGTCGGTCGCTCTTCATTGGTCCGAAGCCACCGTTGAAAATTCCCTGGAAGAGAACGCACATGAGAATGTTGTCTGTTGTCGCGCTGATGTTTGTCGTGAGCTTTACTTCGCGAGCAGTCGCTGCCGAGCCACTCACTCCGCCGGCGTTGTGGCAGGACTACGACCCGAATCGAGGGGACATCAAAGAAGAGATCATCCGGCAGGAGACGAAGGACGGAGTCTTCAGTCGCGATTCTTACATCAGCGCGTATGTGTTGGGCGAAGAGGTGCGGGTCTATTGTCGCTACAGCGTGAAGG
>CAIJTL010000036.1 GCA_903823545.1 uncultured Planctomycetaceae bacterium | reverse complement strand
TAAGCATTGAAGAAATCCTTTGGGACCCCCGCAGCGAACAGCCGCGGGCTACATGAAAAGACGGGAGATTATCGGCTTTGGGCCTGTTTGACTTGAACAGGCCACTTGACGGGCGTTTTTTCGCCGGATTTGCCGCATATCGTAAGAGGTTCCACCGCGGATTTCAAAACAAGTTCCTTTCCCGCGGTTTCATTCCCATTCGAGCCACAGTAGGCCTACCTGTCTCCGGTTGGCGTCTCGTGCCGTGAGGATGGTGATTTCCGGCAGCGGAAACAGTTTCCTAGACTGCAGGCGTCCAATGGCCATGTTGACAAATTCGGAACGCCACGATGAAAAGAATCCTGTTGCTGCAAGCTATTCTGCTGATCGCGTACTCGACCGTGCACGCTCAAACGCCGGACGCGAAGTCGCCCCCCGCGCCGGAACCGACCGTTCATCCCTTGATCTCCCGGATTGCGTTTGGATCCTGCCAGACTCAGGACGAGCCACTACCGATTCTGCGGACGGTGTTGGAATGGGAACCCGAGTTGTTCATCTATCTCGGCGACAACATCTACGGCGATACCAACGACATGGCGTTGCTCGAAGCGAAGTACGCGAAGTTGGGCGCTAAGAAAGATTTTGCTGCTCTGCGAGCCAACGTTCCCACAATCGCCACATGGGATGATCACGATTACGGAGCCAACGACGCGGGCAAGGATTATCCGTTTCGAAAGGAATCGAAGGACATCTTCCTGAAGTTCTGGAATGAACCGAATCCGAGCCCGCGTCGTGAACGAGATGGCATCTACACGAGCTATCGATTTGAAGACAAGACGGCTGGTAAGACGCTGCAAATCATTCTGCTCGATACTCGCACGTTTCGTGATCTGCCCTTGGAGCTTCCGCTGACATCATGGAAGAACGACTACGTACCCGATCCGGACCCCACAAAGACGATTCTCGGTAACGTCCAGTGGAAGTGGCTGGAAGAGCGTTTGAAGGAACCCGCCGATCTTCGCATCATTGGCAGCAGCATTCAGTTCTCGCACGAGTACAACGGCTGGGAATCATGGACCAACTTTCCTCGCGAACTCCTGAAGATGGTCGATTTGATCAAGTCGACCAAAGCCAACGGCGTCGTCTTCATCAGCGGCGATGTCCACTGGGGCGAACTGTCCGTGCTGCGACCGAAGGATTGCTATCCCATTTACGATCTCACCGCGAGCGGTCTCAATCGAGACTGGGACAACGTCGAACCTAACCGCAATCGCGTTGGTGTCGCCTGCTCGGACTTCCACTTTGGAATGCTCGACATTGATTGGTCCGGCAACCCTTCCATCACCTTCCGCATCCACGACATGACCGGCCGGGCTCGAGTGCGAAAGTCGGTGAAACTGAATGAGCTGCAGTTCAGGTAGGCTGATCTGTCCTCAGATCGACATTCAGTCAGCGTTTAATTAACTGTCAACCTTTTGAATGGGATCCCGTGGCCTGTCATCATTTATTAGCAAGTTTAGATTCCAAACATCAAACGTAGTTGCCTTGGCGATTTTGCTTTCAGTCAATCATCACGCCGCCGCATTGATTATTCGTCAATCGTACTCCACTGCTTCAGGCCAACGATAGGCAGTGCAAACGCGGCCGCCTCGGGCCATGCTGGTGTGTCGGCTTTGCGGAATAGTTCGTACAGATGTCGTGGGTGATCTGGTTCAGAAATTGTTCCCGGTTTGTTCGTCCACAGTCCCAGTCGCAGGCCGCCTTCGTGAGCGTGATCAACATGTCGATGCCAGATGAGGGCGTCAATGCCGGGCTGGCGAGCGACTTTCTCCCAGAC
>CAIJTL010000035.1 GCA_903823545.1 uncultured Planctomycetaceae bacterium | reverse complement strand
CGTCACGTCCTCGCGGCTGATTTCACCGCGCGTGAACTTCTTCCAAAGAATGTTTCCGAACTCGGAAAAGAACAATCTTGGTACCGCCAGATCAAAGTTCTCATCGAGCAACAGTTCCGAAACATCGGAATGCTCCTCGGGAACGAACCACTTCACCGCGACGCTGGCATCCACGACGAACAGCTTCATCGCGACCGATCCTCTCGCTGCAGTTCAACGCTGTCCGTGTGATGCCGCCCGCTTAATTTGGCACGCATATCGGCAGCGGACCGCCGGACTTCAGCGAACTGCGCGGCGCGGTTCAGAATGATTCTGAGCTCCTCTTGCAGCGACCGACCGAACGCCTCCGCCTGCTTGGCCAGCTTTTCCAAAGTCGCATCGTCCACATCCTTGATGACGAGTTCGGCCATGACTCGACTCCTGAAACGCATCCACAAACAGATTTCAAAACGAGACGGCGAAGGTTAGCAGGCGGCTTGTAACTCGCCGAGACCAAGTGCGGGGCATTAGCAATCCACTCTCAGACGAGCCCCGCGATTCGTTGGCCTTTATCCAAAAGATATTGCGGGCGGCCGTTGTGGTCGGTGAGAGTTTGCGAGAGGTCGATGCCCAGGATGTGGTACAGCGTGGCGAGGACGTCTTGAGTGCCGATCGGATTGAAGCGAGCGTTCTCGCCGCGTGTGTCGGTTTCACCGATGACTCGTCCCATCTGCAAGCCACCGCCAGCGACGAGAGCACAAGCGGCACTTGGCCAGTGGCCCCGGCCGTCGGGTGTCACGTCGCCGATTTTTGGTTGACGGCCAAATTCGCTCCAGATGACAACGGCCACGTCATTGGACAAACCGCGATCGTGAAGGTCGGTAACGAGTGCGGTGACTGCTTGGTCATAGATTGGCAGCTTCGCTCGGAGCAACCTGAAGTTGGCGGCATGAGTGTCCCAGCCGCCAGGATCGTTGATGCCGCCACCGATGTTGACCGGGAATCGAGCGGCCACCGAGACCATCGTCACGCCCGCTTCGACCAGTCGCCGAGCGCGCAAAAAATCCAGTCCCTGATTACGAGGATCGAGTCCTTCGCCGTAGCGGCGACGAACGGCCTCCGACTCACGGCTCAGGTCGATCGCTTCGCGAATCTTTGTGGCGGTCAACATCTCAAGTGCCCGTTGAGTATACGTCATCAAGCGGGGCGAGTGATTCAATCGGTCCAGCGAACCGAGCAACTCACGTCGGCCATCGAATCGCGGGCGAATATCGTCGCTCAATTCGAGATCTTTTTGGACTTGGCCTCCCAAGCTGATGGGGCGATGAGTCGGGCCCAGGTATGCTGGCTCTTCGGGATCGTCGTACGAAGGCAGAAGTTTGTGACTCGAAACACTGACGTATGGAGGGATCGGCCCATCGGTGCCTCGCAGTTTGCTGACCACGCAGCCGATCGCCGGCCGGCGGAGCGAACCGATGCGGCCTGATTCGGCGGCATGAATTCCGGTCAGCAGTTCTGTCGGATCATGATTGCCGCGCGTTCTGATTCCGCGCAGGATCGAAAACTTGTCCGCGATCTTCGCGTGTTGCGGCATCAACTCGCAGACGTCGATACCGGAGACGTTCGTGCGGATCGGTTGGAACTCACCGCGATACTCGACGGGAGCGTCCGGCTTCAAATCGTACATGTCGATATGGCTACTTCCTCCGGGCAAGTAGACCATGATGATCGACTTCTGGCGAACCAGCGGATCAACCGCCCCGTCCGCTCGTAGCCGTAGCAAATCGGCCAACGTCAGCCCGCCCAAAGAGAGCGATCCAATCTGCAAAAACGATCGTCGTCGAATACCAAACTCGCTCGTCGATCGAGTCAGTTCAAGCATTTCGCAAGCTCCAGATGTCGCGAGACACGATTCAGTGAACCAGAACAAAGTAAGCCTAAAAACAGATCGCCGTTTTGACCAGCACGAGTTGAAGAACGAGTTCGTTTGTGAAGGATTTTCGGGACAGGGGGCACGCCCTGACCATCGAGAAGGGCGAGATTGATTCGGGCAACGTCCAGGCCCATCACTTCGTTCTGAGCGCGCCACAAACCGTTCGTCAACCTCTTTCGGAGTGCGTGTGGCCCCAGAGGATGCCCCGCTCTGCTATGGATCGCGGCTCAGCCGCTTTGGTTTTTGAACGTCAAACCATCCCAAGAAAACGGTTCCACCACCCTCCAACGAGGCGATGCCCTGCCGCACTCCAAAGCTCACCGTACTCGGCGTTCGCTCGGCCATTTCCCATCTGGCCATCCCGCAGAGTCTCCTTCGTGAGCCAGTTAGACTTGGTGACCTCAAGTTCGTAGTTCTGCCTTCAGGCGATGCCCTCAACTTCGACCGCCTGAAGGCGGAACTACGAACTTTCTTGACGACACAAGATATGGGGACTCCAACAAATTCAAGTTGGGCAGCGCATCGCCCCGCTGCGGGCATCACCGCAATCGCAATCGCGGAAGAGCTTCACAAAGAATGAAACAGCGTCTGGCAACAACAATGACTCGCAAGAATCACTTCAACAGAGATCGATCTGCACGGCGACGCAGCATGATGAAGTAGCCTTCTGTCTTATCCGGAAGCAGCTCCCAGACATCCGGATGATCTTTCAGCTCACGCACTTGGTCGGAGGATTTCGGATCGCTGTAGGGGTGCCGAGTGTCGATGACGATGAAGTCGGTGTCGTCGGGGACTTTGTCTTCATAGCCTGCGATGCGGCGACGGCTGTGACTGTAGTCGTACGATCGCTCGTGATGCGTGAATGAACGAAGTCGGTATAAGCGACTCGTGCCGTTGTCGGAATCTGTGCGATCACATCGGGAAAGTAATCCGCGGGTGGCCCCGGTTGTTCCAACCAGGGTGCGCAGCACAAGAAGCTCGGAGTTGATGTCGAGCCGGTGCTGGATTTTTGGATCGGATGTGCTGAGCGGGTTTCTTGTGCTGCGCACCCGGCCTGTTTCAGACCGGGCCACCCGCGGGGACGAAGGGATCGGAGTATGGAGGGGTCGTGCGTTCAAAATTCAAAATTGGCGGAAAGAAGGTTGCGACACAACTGAGACAGGAAGGGCTTTGGCTGGTGCACCCTGAATCGTTTGCGCGAGCGCGGCTACATCAGCGATCCTTAGAGCAGAGCCAAGTCTGTCATCTACACCGAAGATGGGCTTGAGCATGCGAAGTGCCTGGCGCTTTCGCTGTTCGGTAAGCGCGGCTAACAAGACCCGTTGAGACAAGCTCGGTAGCGAGAATGGACTCATTCACGCGGCAATTCGCTTGAAGGCCTGCCGGGAAAGAATG
>CAIJTL010000034.1 GCA_903823545.1 uncultured Planctomycetaceae bacterium | reverse complement strand
GATGGCGGCGATGGCAGCGACACGCTCATCGGCGGTCCGGGAAATGACACTTTGAGCGGGGTCGGCGAGAACGACGAACTCACCGGCGGATCAGGTGACGACGTTCTGGACGGCGGCGATGATCGCGATCGAGTGGTCGAGGAGGCCGATGTGGACTTCCGGCTGACCGATAGTTCTTTGGAAGTGCAAGCGCAAGACTTGGAACTGAATCAACTCATCGACATCGAGACCGCGCTCCTGACCGGAGGCCGCAGCGCCAACCGAATCGACGCCAGTGCGTTCACATTGGGCGGAGTGAAGTTGTTCGGCGGCGACGGCAACGACGAACTGATCGGATGCGAGTCGGCTGACTTGTTGGATGGCGGGCTTGGCAACGACCGTCTCGACGGCAACGGTGGCGACGACGTCCTCAACGGCGGAATCGACGACGACGAGTTGCTGGGCGGCGATGGCAACGACACGATGACAGGTGGAGGCGGCAACAACAGGCTCAACGGCGGTGCAGGAATGGACAGGCTCGTCGAATCTAGCAATCACAACATGACGCTCACGGACGATATGGTTCAGGAACGCACCATCGGCATTCTGGCCGCCATCGCCATTCCGAACTTTTTCGCCATCCTGGGCGATATTGAAGTCGCGGTCCTGACCGGCGGCAGCGGTGACAACACGATCGACGCAAGGGGTTGGACGGGCAGCAGCAGTCTGTTCGGTCTTGGTGGCAAAGATGTGTTGATCGGCGGCAGTGGCCGCGATGAATTGGATGGCGGGCCTGGCAACGACATTCTGAGTGGCGACTCCGGCGACGACGTGCTGACCGGCGGGGAGGGGACTGACATAATCGACGGCGGAGCGGGCATGGACACGCTGATGGAATCGGGGAATACCGACTTCCTGCTGACCAACTCGTACTTGTTCCCTGTCGGCAGCAGTGTCGGGACGAAAACATTGACCAACATCGAAACCGCGCACCTCATGGGCGGCGACGGAGACAACACGCTCGATGCCGGCCGCTTCACATTAGGCCCGGTGACACTGTTCGGCGGACGCGGCAAAGATTCGCTGATCGGCGGCAGTCGCGACGATCTTCTCGACGGCGGCGACGACAACGACGCCCTCGCGGGACAAGGCGGCAACGACATGGTGAACTGCGGCGACGGCGACGACATCGCCAGCGGCGGCAACGGCAACGACACCATCGACGGCGGTCGTGGCAATGACTTTTTGATCGGCGGTTTCGGAAACGACACAATCAACGGCGGCGAAGGCCGTGACACCGCTCTCGGCGGTCAAGGCGGCCCCCCTCGCGGCGGCTCCGCCACAGCAGACCCAGGTGACTCGCTCTTTGGGTGCGAAATGATCGACGAACCGTTCTTCCGAGAAACCCTCGTCGAACTGATGATTGGCGTTGTCGTCCTCTGAGGCTGGCACAACCGACACGATCTCTGGGAACATTGTCGAAAACTCAAGCGGCAGCATCGGTGGCGGCGGTGACGACCGCATCGACGGCGGCACTGCTCCGGGCACCACCGCCGGACTCAAGAACACCGTTGTTGGCCATCAGGGTAATGACGTGATTTTCGACCCGAGCGCCGAAATCAACGAAGCCTTTACCTTTAATTTCAACTTGCTGCTGATGTAAACAAGTTTTCGTTCGTCGCAGAATGCGATGTGTCGCCAGAAGCCCGGCCTCACCGAGAGGCCGGGCTTCTTTTCTGTATCCACAGGCAAGAAAAACCGGCACGCTGCAAGGCAAGCTCAAAGTGATCACGGTGACCTGTGATGAGAGAACAAGCAACTGGCCAGGATCGTTTGGGAAATCACATCGAGCTGCCAGCCGCCGCCAAGAGAACGCTCAATGCCGAACACTCAATCATCGCTGATACCAGATTTGGTTTTTTGCGTGACGAACTTGTGGCCGCATTCGCATTGAGCTTTGCGGACATGCACTTGAGTTCCACATTTGGGACACGGCTTACGCCATGCGGATGGGGTCGCTTCCATCGTGACCACTTTTTCCGTCGCCTTCCCTTTGGCTTTTTTGAGTCGCTTTTCGTCCGCTTGGACCTCCGCGCATTGCGGGTGAATTCCAGCCGCCGAATAAGAAACTTGTCCACAGACCGGACAGACTTTGCGCTTCGGTGAGGAATACATCGGGCCGGGCTTCTTCTGATTCATGGCGACCTAACTTGTTTCGACTCACACG
>CAIJTL010000033.1 GCA_903823545.1 uncultured Planctomycetaceae bacterium | reverse complement strand
TTGATATGCTGCAAAACACCGTCCGCCACCAGCGTGCGCATCCGCTTGTGATCCGGGTCGAGCAGTTTGTGATAGACCACTTTCGCCAGCACGTTTTTTCGTTGAGCAATCTCGACCAATTCATCGAGTTCTTGAAGTCGCAATACTGACGGTTTTTCAACAAGCAGATTCACACCCGCTTCGAGGATCTGCTTGGCTCCCTCAAAATGGCGATCGTCGGGAGTTGCGACACAGGCGAAGTCGACTCCGGCGGCGAGCATTTTGGATACAGCATCCGCTCCGGAATAACTGGCAAACGGGCCGATGTTGTTACCCGCTTCTGCGCGATACTTGTCCGCTCGGCTTCCGGTTCGCGAGGCGACCGCCGTTAACGGCACATCAATGTCACCGAACTTGCGATCGTAAAGACCTTCAGCGTGAGTCCGCTCGAAAAACGGACGGTACGTCTCGTCGAAGATCATGCCCATGCCGACCATGCCGGCCCGAAGTTGCTTGCGTGATGTTGTGCTCATGACGGAGGATGATACGGCGAGAATGATGTAGGATCAAAGCGTGCCATGATCGTTGCCCAACCGAATCACGAGAGAACCTCATGCTCAATGAAGATCGAGCTCACGGCCCATTGTTGACGAATCCTGATCCCGAAGTGGCTCGGCAGTTCTTTCGTAGCAAGCCGAAGCAGTTGATCGACAAAGTGATGTCGGTCCCGGAAGCAATCAGCCGATTCGTCCACGACGGTGATTACCTTGCGTCCGGAGGCTTTGGTGCGGACCGCATCGCGACCGCGTTGTTGCATGAGATCGTGCGGCAGCGCAAACAGAATCTGGGATTTGCAGGGCACACAGCAACTCACGACTTCCAAATCCTGGCCGCTGGCAACAACACAGGCCGAGGCCAGTTGCTGAAGAAGGTCGACGCGGCGTACATCGTAGGTTTGGAAGCTCGTGGCCTTTCGCCACACGCACGACGAGTTGTTGAGAGTGGGCAAGTCGAATTGTGCGAATGGACGAACTACGCGTTGGCGATCCGGTTTCAAGCAGCGTCGATGGGCGTTTCGTTCTTGCCGACTCGCAGCGTCGCGGGAACAGACACGTTTCGATATGGCGCCGGTCGTAAAATCATTTGTCCGTTTACAGGTGCGGAATACGTCGCGATTCCCGCGTTGTGGCCGGACGTCGCGATCATTCATGTGCATGAAGCGGACTGCTTTGGCAACGCTCGCATTCGAGGAACCTCGGTCGCTGACTTCACTCTGCCGCGAGCGGCCAAGCATGTGATTCTCAGTTGCGAACGACTGATCTCAAACGACGAGATTCGCCGCGATCCGACGTCGACCGACATTCCTTTTTTCTGCGTCGATGCGGTTTGCGAAGTTCCCTTTGGGAGTTATCCGGGCAACATGCCGTATGAGTATTACTCCGACGAGGATCACCTGAAGCAGTGGCTCGCGGTCGAAGAAGACGCGGCAGCGCATCTCGCCTTTCTCGACAAGTACATCTTCGGCGTGAAGGATTTTGCTGAGTATCTCGAACTCTGCGGCGGACACGCTCGCCTGGCAGAACTACGGCAGCAAGAATTGGAGCCACACTTGTAAATGGCGATCAGGCTGTGGCGGGCGCGTCTCGCGTCGGCGTGGACGCGAGACGCGTCCGCCACGCCGTATGACTCGCTCGTTTCCGCGTTCGTTCCGCCGCCGCTACCATCACGCCACGAAATACTCTCACCTCAAAGAACCGGAGATGCCCATGGTCGCTCAATCGTCACGTCGTGAGTTCTTGGAAGCTGCGGGAGTCGCCGCCGCTGGTGCGTGCTTGACGTTGAATTCATCATTCGCCGCCGAGGACCGTCCCGCTCAAGTTATCCGCAAGAAAGGTTCCGCCGTGAATCAGAACGATTTGGCAATCGTCGACACTCACCAGCATCTTTGGGATTTGACCAAGTTCAACCTGCCTTGGTTGAAGGGAGACGCCGTTCAGAAGATCAACCGCAGCTACTTGATGGCTGATTATTTGAAGCTGATCGGTTCGCACAAAGTGGTGAAGACGGTCTACATGGAAGTGAATGTTGCTGCGGATCAACAAGCGGCTGAAGCGGAGTACGTGCTTGATCTCTGCCGTCGCGACGACAATCCGATGGTCGGAGCGATCATTGGTGGCTCACCTCAATCGGCGGAGTTCGCCAATTACATGAAGCCATATGCCGAGAACCGTCGCATCAACGGCGTCCGGACGGTGCTGCACGACGACGATCGCCCGAAAGGGATGTGTCTCGAAAAGACCTTCGTCGACAACGTCAAACTGCTCGGCGAGATGGATAAGAGCTTTGATCTCTGCATGAGGCCTGGCGAGATCGGTGACGGCGCGAAGCTGGCGGAACTCGCACCGAAGACACGATTGATCGTCGACCATTGCGGCAACATGCCTGTGACTGCCGACAAGCAACAAGCGCGAGACGCCTGGATGGCCGGCATGAAAGAAGCGGCCGCTCGACCCAATGTGTTCTGCAAGATTTCCGGCATCATCGTCACTGCGAAAGCTGATGCCTGGAAGCCGCAAGACCTCGCCGCGAACGTCAACTTCTGCCTGGAAACATTCGGCATCGACCGCTGCTTCTTCGGCGGTGACTGGCCCGTCTGCACGTTGACCGCACCGCTGGCCGATTGGATTTCCGCACTGAAAGAAATCGTCAAAGACAAGCCGCTCGACTTCCAGAAGAAGTTGTTCCACGACAATGCCGTGCGGATCTACAAGCTGCAAGACAAATAGAACAGCGAAGCCGCTGGTACGTAGGCGAGTCGCTCCGCGACTCGCATTCCGAAGATCAATTGACTCCCGTTGTCACACTTTTCGGTAATCGGTGACGTATTGGAAATCTCAGTTGCGGAGCAACTGAGCTACGTAAAATCTCGTCACTGACAACGACCTCTTCGGGCCTAACGAAGTCGGTTCACCCATGTCTGATCACCTCTCTGAACTGTCCGATGACGATCGTCAAGACAGCGATTACGACGGGGCTTGGAAAGAAGCGCTGCGGTCGCACTTGCGGCGCTTCATCGAGAAGTTCTTTCCAAGGCTAGCGGTATTGATCAACTGGTCGATTGAGCCTGAATGGCTCGACAAGGAAATCAGTCAGGTCATTGGCCAGCCTGGAAATCGCAATCGCGAAGTCGATGTGCTCTTCAGAGTTCATCTGATAAACGGAGACGAGCAGTGGATTCTGTGTCATCTCGAAATTCAAACGTCGTATGAAGCGGACTTCGCGGTTCGAGTGGACCAATACAACTCCGGGTTGAAGTGGTTGTTTCGACGAGAGGTTCTGACGTTGGTCATATTGGCTGACCTGCGTCCCGATTGGCGGCCCTCCGAATATCAATTCGAGCTGGCTGGCTTCGAGAGTCGCTTGCGGTTCCCGATCTGCAAAGTCCTCGACCACATGGACAATGACTGGGCCGAAGACACGTCGCTGCCGGTCCAAGTCGTCCGCGCCCAAATTGCCGCGTTACGCACGGCGGGTGATCCTGAGGCCCGTTTCTACGCGAAAACACAACTTGTGCGGAATCTCTACAAGGCTGGCTACAATGCCGACGAACTTCGCGAGATCTTCCGTTTGATCGACTGGATGATGCACCTGCGGCACGACTTGGGCCGCAGATTTGTGTTCGAGTTGACCACTTTTGAAAAGGAACAACACATGCCTTATGTGACATCCGTGGAACGATTCGCCGAAGAACGCGGCCGAGAACAAGGCTTGGAACAAGGCCGAGAACAAGGGACCGTGATCCTCATGCTACGGCAACTGACACGCCGATGCGGTCCTTTGCCAGTTGACGTTGAACAACAAATCCGACAACTCGCTCTGCCACAGAGCCAGTCACTCGGAGAAGCGCTGTTGGACTTTCAGTCGCTCGCCGATTTGCAGAAGTGGCTTTCCAAGGAAGTAGTCTAAGACAGTGGTGCTTGTGGCTCGGCGTTGTTGAGGTCGTGAAGGAGGTAGCCATGCCAGAAATGATCGACCTCAGGAACCGAATTGATCGTGCAAAGCTGGCCTTGGATGGGTTGTCAGTCGGAGATGCCTTTGGGCAGCAGTTCTTTGCGAAGGGAATGCGTGAATGGTGTCTCGCCTCAAAAGAACCGCCACCGGGCCGTTGGTCGGTCACTGACGACACCGAGATGGCGATTTCTATTTTCGAGACGTTGGCCATTCATCAAGAGATTGACCAAGACGCTCTGGCTCGTCGTTTTGGCACCAGGTATCTCAATGACGCTTCACGCGGCTATGGCCCGGCGATGCACCGGTTGTTGAAAGAGCTCGGCAATGGTACGGACTGGAGAGAGCATTCCCGTTACTTGTTCGATGGCGTCGGTTCTTTTGGAAATGGGAGTGCCATGCGAGTCGCACCGGTCGGGGCCTTTTTCGCGGATGATTTTGACACTGTTGCAAAACAGGCTGCGTTATCAGCCGAAGTGACTCACGCTCATCCGGATGGAATTGCGGGTGCAATTTCCGTTGCGATTGCGTCTGCTTGGTGTGCTCAACGAACGGCAACACGATCGCTTGATGGTCGTGAAATGTTGAATGCCGTCATCGAATACACTCCTGATGGAGCGATGCGCCATGCCATTCAAGAGGCACTTGATGTGCCGCTCGATGAGTGGGAATACACGGCAGCCAACCTGCTTGGAAACGGAAGTCAAATCACAACCTTGGACACCGTTCCGTTCTGTTTGTGGTGCGCAGCGGCTCATCTTGAGTCATACTCCGACGCTCTGTGGGCCGCGATGCATGTCGAAGGAGACATTGATACGAACTGTGCCATCATCGGCGGAATTGTGGCTTGTGCAGTCGGTCAATCAGGGATTCCAGTAGACTGGCTCCGTTCGCGAGAAAGTTTGGTTGTTGAAACACAGATGAGCGATCTTTGAAAACATCAATCTGAACCCAAAT
>CAIJTL010000032.1 GCA_903823545.1 uncultured Planctomycetaceae bacterium | reverse complement strand
ACCATGGTCTCCTTGACCGCTGGACCGATTCCCGCTTTGTCACGAGCAATCAGCGTCAAGCAAAGTTCAAGCGATTCGACGTGTTTGCCGGCAACGGCCAATGCGTCCGCGAGTCCAATCTGCAAAGTCAGATCATTCGGATTTGCGGCGACAGCCTTGCGTGCTTCTTCAACGCCTCCGGACTCAGCGGACGCGGCACGCAGCTCCAGTTGATCCTTGAGGTGCTGGGCTTCCGGTTCGAGATAACCTCGTTCTTCCAATTGAGCAATGATGCGACTCGCCTCTTCGTCGCGGTTCTGAGCGATGATGACTCGGACCAACGCGATCTTGATGACGTCGGCGGTCGGTTCGAGGTTCAGTGCTTCGCGGAATTTCACTTCCGCCGCTTGTGGATCGGTCGCTTCCAGCTTGAGTCCTTCAGACATCGCTGTCTGAGCGGGAGTCGGTAAGAAAGTGGCGAGCCATTCGCGGAGTTGCGGCTCGGTCAGCATCCCCATGAAGTCGTTGACCATTTGCCCGTTGCGAAATGCGACAACTAGCGGGATTTGTTGAATCTGAAACGCCGCCGCGATTTGTTGCTCCGCCTCAACGTTAATCTTCACGAGCAAAAACTTGCCCGCATATTCATTGGCTAATTTCTCCAGCAGCGGCCCCAGTTGCTTGCACGGGCCGCACCACGGTGCCCAGAAATCGACAACGACGGGAAGTTCGGCAGACTTCTTGATGACGTCCGCTTCAAAAGTTTGTGCGGTGACATCTTTGATCCAAGGAGAGGCGTCAGGCATCGGTGGGCTCAATCATTCAATGAAGGCGGGAACACAAACATGCGATCGATTCGCGGCGGAGCGGCAGTAGACAGTCCGAAGAACACTGACGCAAGCCGCCACGTTGCGGCCAGTCTCCGACCGAGCCACAGCGTTTCGACCGCAGGTCTCTATCCGATGTGGAGACCTGCGGTCGATTTCGGGTAACTCGGTCATGAGGCCGGCCATAGCGGATGGCTCGGTCGGGAGACCGGCCATAACGGGCTCGACCGGCCATAACAGTGGTCTGCAAGTCGTCTTGTTCCGTTTCGCGAATGAGGGCTACAGTCCGCCGCCTTTCAAGGAGGAAAGGATTCGTGCAGGATTACAACGTTAAGCCAATTGGTCGCATCTGCGCGGGAACAGGCAAAGAGCTTGTCCCCGGCAGCTTGTGTCATTCGGTTCTCGTCGAAAAGAACGGCGAGCTGCAACGCTTTGATTATTCCGACGAGGGTTGGACGCAGCCTCCGGAGGGTTTTCTCGCTCATTGGCGATGCGAAGTGCCGGAAGCGGCTGCCGCAACGAAGAAGAATTTTGATCCTGATGAGTTGATGCGACAGTTCGAGCAACTTTGTGAAGAAGCAAGTCCAGCCCAAGACAAATTCCGATATGTGCTCGCGTTGTTGCTGCTGCAAAAGCGACGTCTCAAACTGGAAGGAACCAAGACCGTTGATGACCAAGAGTTCTTGGAACTCAATGGGGCTCGCGGTGAAGGGATCTTCTTGATTCTCAATCAAGATTTGGAAGACGCTGAAGTTCAGCAAATGCAAGAATCCATTTTCGGAGCGCGAGCGGCATAACGCTTGGCCGAAGGGTGTTCTGGATTGCTCACGCAAGGATGCGAAAAGCGACGTGATACCGAGACTACAACGCCTGATGAAATCGAAGACGCGAGCCGGTTGCGGTCGGGACGTGATCGTCAAGGTGTTGATCGGCATCAGCATTTGGTCTCTCACGCTGACCTCGGGCTGCTCGTCAATGCGGCATTGGATGGGTTTCAGTCCGCAGGCGAATGAGCCATGTGTGCTCGCTCCAGACGCTTCTGCGGCAGAGATCGTCAATACGCTTAATGACAACATCTCAAAACTCTACGCGTGGCGTTCGACCGACGTGCGAATCACTGCTCGCCAAGGTGGCGTGCCGATGACGCTGTCGGCGGTGATGGCTGTCGAAAGCCCACGCAAGCTGCGTTTGCGTGTCAGCTCTCTAGCAGGTTACGAAGTGGATTTGGGATCTAACCCGGAGCGATTTTGGTTTTGGATGAAGCGGGGCGATCCACACGGCGTTATGACGGCGTCTTACGATGATGTGGCTGATGGTAAGCCAATGGGGCCGCTTCCGTTTCAGCCAGATTGGTTGATCGAGGCGTTAGGAGTCATTCCGGTCACAGCCACTGACTTCGTCATGCACGAGCAACCGAGTGATCCGCGAAATCGCCAAAAAGCGCGGCAGGTTGCGTTCGTCGGCGAACAAGTCACCCCACAAGGGCGAACCGTCAAACGGACAATGTTGGTCGATGCCTGTCATGGGGTGATTGTTGAGCATTCGCTGAGAGATCCGTCCGGACGACTGATTGCGAGAGCTGGACTTAGCAATTATCAACGCGAATCAAACGGAGTTCGTCTGCCGCATCGCATCGATCTTCAGTGGCCCGATTCAGGAGTTGAATTGACTCTCCGCATTGGCCGCATCGAAACAAATCCAGGTGCGGTTTCAGAAGAAACTTGGGCCATGCCCACGTACCCCGATAGTCCGGTCATTGATCTGACTCGTTTTCGCCCCTGACAAAATGTCGTGGAGTGCGTTTCAACTCCTTTACGTTTTCCGACAACTTTACGTTTTCCGACAACATTTCGCACTCACTCTTTGACGCGACTCCGTTTGGGAATCCCCGTCGACAAGGGTTTCGAGCAGCGACGCAGTTCTTCTTAGGTCATCTGCGCTCGAATATCGGACCAGACGACCGGTGTAATTGGTGCGACCGACACAGCCGATCCTTTTCCAACAGGGAAGCCGCCGTGTGCGGCTTTCCGGAATGCTCTTTGCCTGAGAGCTCATCTCGCTGCCATCAAGTGAACAAGGAACGCGTCGCAGGCGGTACTGAAAGAACCCTCCTCCTCTCAGGCAATGACTCCGATGGCTCATCGGGGGATAGTAAGAAGGTCGCGAAATGTCATCCCTCCCTCGATCGTCGAACTCAATTGAGTTAGCCGGTCCTCACTTCGCACCAACTCGCACAAAGCGACTGCGAGCGATTCCGAAAGCAGAACAACGCTTTTTGCCGTTCTGTGCTCCGGATATCGATGACGATGAACTCGCGGAACTGACGGAAACATTGCGTTCCGGCTGGCTAATGACCGGCGAAAAGGTTCGCCAATTTGAACGAGAATTCGCCAAGTTCGTCGGTGCCAAACACGCGATCGCGGTGAACTGTGGCACAACTGCATTTCGACTCACAATTCAATCGCTTGGTCTTTTGCCGGGCGATGAAGTCATTATGAGCCCTTTCGCTCCGGTCGTTGTTGCGGAACTCGTTCGTATTGCCGGTGCCACGCCTCGTTTTGTGGACGTGACGGAGGAAGGACTACATCTGAATCCGGATCTATTTGCCGCTGCGATTACCGATCGATCACGGGCTGTAGTGATCTCGCATGTTGCCGGCCTCCCCGCAGAAATGGACAAGCTCGTGGCAATCGCGCGAGAGCACCATCTCACGGTGATTGAGGATGCTGGCCATGCACTGACCGCGACCTATCGCCACGACATGGTTGGCGGCCTCGGTGACATCACCTGTTTTACGCTCTTCGCTCAGAAAGCGATGTCACTCGGTGAAGGAGGAATGATCTGTACCAATAATGGGTCACAGGCGAGCCAGTGGCGATTGGCCATGAATAGCCCGTGGAATTTGGTTTCTTCGGAGTCGGACGCGGCAACGACATCAGCGCCGAACTCCGGTGAAACTGCCGATCTGCTTTCCGATTTTACTGCCGACAGTCTTGCGCCGAATGCGGATCGAATACAGCCTGGAGATGTCGTTGGTATTTCGTCTGCGAAGATTTCACGTCAATCTCCGACCAATCTGACGCCGTTCGTGATTCAATCGGCTGATGGT
>CAIJTL010000031.1 GCA_903823545.1 uncultured Planctomycetaceae bacterium | reverse complement strand
GGCCGTTATTTTTTGCCGTCGTGCAAATTCAATCTCGGCGAAACGCTGCGAACGATTCTCTTCCAGGCTGGAGATCAAGGTGCACATTGTTGAAGGTCCGGATCATGGAGATCTCCGGCATTGCGAGCAATGGCTCGGGCGGCCGAACTTCTCCATGCCACGCATGTCGTTGCGGATTCCCGTCGGTCATCCTTGCCGGGCAGGACTTCGCGGCTTGCCGCGACCACTGTGCATTTGGTGACACAAAGCAGCCGGGCATCCTCACACAATTGCCCTCAAAGGTTCGCCTTGCGGTGAAAGTCCATTCCGGCAGACTCAACTTCAACCACATTATTTTCGAATGGTCGATGCGGCATTCGCCCCCAACGCAACCATAGTGGCGACACACGGATGATCTGCTGCTGCGAATTCCTAAGCGATTTGGCCCCCGCCCAACCCTGCGCCGGCGGAGCCTCGGTTTGGAAACTACCATTCGAATCCGACTATTCTTTTGCAGCTGCTACGGGACGTTCTCCAAGGATCTTTTCGACAGCTTCGCGTTCCAGATCTTCAGACTCCAGAAGAGCATCCACCAGTGCTTCCAGCTTGTCATGATACTGAGTCAGCAGTTTAATAGCAGACTGTTCCGCTTCCTTGATGATGCGTTGAACTTCGATGTCGATCTGGCGAGTCGTCTCTTCGCTGAATTCGCGGTACGTATGCATTTCCTTGCCAAGAAACGGATGTTCTTCTGACTGGCGGAATGCAACCGGTCCAATGACTTCTGACATGCCCCAGCTTGCGACCATGCGGCGTGCGATCTGAGTCGCCTGACTGATGTCGCCCTGAGCCCCGGCAGAATACTCGTTGAACTTCATCTTCTCGGCAGCGCGACCGCCCATGGTCATCACGATGCGAGCCTTCAGGATGCGTTCGCCAAGGTTGTTAATTTCACTTTCGGGCATCAACTGAGTGACACCCAGCGTTCGGCCACGAGGAACGATCGACACCTTATGAACCGGGTCCATGCCTTCCTGAGCCCACGCCAGCACCGCGTGTCCGGCTTCGTGCCATGCGGTGAGAGTCTTCTCTTTCTTATCCATGATCTCGTCACGCGGAACACCCATCGTGACGATGTCGTACGCATAGCGGAAATCGCTCATTTCAACGGCGCGTTTTTCGTCACGTGCGGCTTTCAAAGCAGCCTCGTTCACCAGCTTTTCAAGCTCTGCACCGCTGAAGCCCATGGTCGTCTTCGCAATGCTCTCCAGATTCACATCATCGGCCATTGGCACTTTGCGAGTATGGACTTTCAGGATTCCCAAACGTCCTTCCTTGGCCGGAAGGTCCACTGTCACATGGCGATCAAAGCGGCCTGGACGCAGCAACGCCGGGTCGAGTACATCGGAGCGGTTCGTTGCGGCCAGCACGATGACCGTGTCGCCCTGCTGGAAGCCGTCCATTTCGCTGAGAATCTGATTCAGAGTCTGCTCGCGTTCGTCGTGGCCACCGCCGACTCCAGCGCCGCGAACTCGACCGACCGCGTCAATTTCATCAATGAAAATAATGCATGGTGATGCCTCACGAGCCGTTTTGAACAGGTCGCGAACACGAGTCGCCCCGACGCCCACGAACATCTGAATGAACTCGGAGCCGTTGATGGAAAAGAACGGAACTCCCGCTTCCCCAGCGGTCGCTCGTGCCAGCAACGTTTTGCCGGTTCCCGGCGGACCAACAAGCAGCACGCCCTTTGGAATCTTGGCACCAAGTCGAGTGAATCGCTTGGGCGTTTTCAGGAACTCGACAACTTCCTGCAAATCCTGCTTTGCGGACTTGAGGCCGGCGACTTCGTTGAATGTCGTGGAGTGTTCACTCTTTTCGAACCGGCGAGCCTGACTACGAACGAATCCGCCCATCATGCCACCGCTGCTGAACGGGTCGGAGGAACGTCGCATCATGTTCCACATGATCAGAATCAGACCAACCGGCATCAGGATCCACAACAGCATCTCGGTGCCTGTCGAGACAGACGTCGGAACGTTGTTGTAGAGCACCCCCTGGCGAGTCAGCTCGTTGTTCAGTTGCTGATTGTGCATCAGCATTGGCGGAAGAACGGTCTTGAACTTAGCCGCCAGAGTGCCGGTAAGCCCCGGAGGTTTTTCTTCGGGGATCTTATCCCAGTCGCCAGTGAGGATTTCACCATGCACCGTGACAGACTTAACCTTGCCACTTTTCAGATGTTCAAAGAAAAACGAGTACGGAATTGTGGTGCCGTAGTTCGAAGGGGAGGTGCTGTAAGAGAAAAATGCAATCGCGATAGCGATCAACACCAGGATCATGGTCATCGAACCGAAGTTCGATCGACGTGGTTCGCCACCTGCAGATCCAGACGGCTTCTGAGCGGGAGGATTTGGTGGAGAATTATCTGACGGTTCACTCATTCGATGGTAATTCCTGCCTTCTGCTTTCCCTTGCGTCCCAAAATCAATTCACAGCGGATCCGCCCAATGGAGACGTGACGACTCTTCCTGAGTGCACACATCTCACGACGTCCGGCCGCAGTGTTGGATTGTGCAGGTTATCGCAGCCCCTGACGTCCCGCAAACCACCGTAAAATGCGAGAAACATGGAAATCGCAGCATAGTCTTCGCTGCGTCGAAAGGATTGCGGATTCGCTGCTTCCCTCACAGCCGGTCCCCGAAACCTGCAATCGTTGTCCCGAAAGGGAGCGCGAACGGTGGGGGATGCTGTGGACGGTGGTTTGGCGGCAAACGCACCCGAACCAAATCCGGAGAATGACAGCCCGCGAAGTTGGATTCATCAAGTAGAATGAAATATGCCGTCCGAGTTCCTCGACCGTGCTCTTTTATGAACCGCGCTCTTATATAAGTCGACGTCAGGCAGAACCGCGGCGGGATTCTCCGGCAGTTCAATTTGGCAGGGTGCAGAGCAGAATTGGCACGATCTGATGCCAAAGTTGCGTTAAAT
>CAIJTL010000030.1 GCA_903823545.1 uncultured Planctomycetaceae bacterium | reverse complement strand
TTACGGTGACGAAGCTCAGAACGCATCCCCCGGAGTCATCTCGAGTCCGCGCGCACGACGCGTCGCGAAGGAACTCGGTGTCGATTGGACTCGGCTGCAAGGGTCAGGACGAAATGGCCGAGTTCGCGAGCAAGACGTTCGTGCGGCAGCCAGCAGAGGTGCTCAATCAGGGCTCTCGCCGCGACGTCGCGTCATTGCCGATCGGATGCTCGCCAGTCAGCGGCAAACGGCATCAGTGACACTGACGACTCGCGCCGATGCAACACAACTCGTCCGGCTGCGCGAGCAATTCAAAGCGTCAAAGACGCCGACTATCGTGCCTTCGTACACTGACATCATCGCCAAATTAGTTGCCACGGTATTGCGACAGCACCCGCACATGGCTTCGCGTTGGGACGGCAATCGCTTGATCGAGCCGACGGTCAGCGACGATTTGGCGATCGGCATCGCGGTCGATACGGACGGCGGTTTGCTGGTCCCGGTGATTCCGCAGGTGAGCCGGTTGTCGGTGCGGCAAGTGGCCGAACGGTCGCGTGAGCTGATCGAGAAAGCACGTGCCGGAAAGCTGTCGACTGCGGAGATGCAAGGAGGCGTTTTCACGATCACGAACTTGGGCACTTACGGGATCGACGCCTTCACGCCGATCATCAACGTGCCGGAGACCGCGATCTTGGGACTCGGCGCAATCCGCCGCGAGCCGGTCGTGATCGAGAACGACCAGATCGTGATCCGCGAACTGATCACGCTCAGCCTCACCTTCGATCATCGCGTGACCGACGGTGCTCCCGCCGCCCGCTTCCTGCAAACGATTCGAGCGGCGATTGAAGATGCGTCGGTGTGGTTACTGAACTGATCAAACGAAGCAATTTGGTGGGAGGGGATTTCATCGCAAAGGCGCAAAGGTCGCGAAGAAGGGCAAAGAGATTTAGGCGATGAACATTGGCCGTCATCGCCAGTTTTCCTCACAACGATCGTAAGAGTCGAATTCTTGGCGTTCCTTCGCATCCTTAGTCCCTTTGCGTTGAAAATTCCTCATAAACAATTTGGAAAACGTCTGCCTGAAGGAATCGTGTGAGCACACAAATCGAATTTGGACATGCAGAACAATCAGCAGCTTGGCGTTTGATTGAGCTTGCTTTGGCCGAGGATTTAAACGCGAACATTGAGATGGCTCAGATCGACTTCGGCCAAGTCTTTACGATGACCACATTCGACTCATCGCAAGCCCCGATTGCATCTTTGCCGAGTGAGCTGGATCACGATCTCACCTGTGCGGCACTCGTCGGTCAGTCAGAGGCGGCAACGATTGACGTCACGATTCGTCGTGATGGTGTCTTGGCGGGAGCTGCTATTGCGGAGCTCGTCTTTGAGCGGCTCGACCCAACGGTGAGTTGGCAGACACTCTTGAATGACGGCGATGTAGTTCGCCCGGGCGATGTGGTCGCCAGAGTCGAAGGGCCGCTGCGGTCGTTGTTGATCGGCGAACGGACGGCGTTGAACTTTCTGATGCACCTTTCGGGGGTCGCGACACAAACGCGGCAATATGTCGATGC
>CAIJTL010000029.1 GCA_903823545.1 uncultured Planctomycetaceae bacterium | reverse complement strand
GCACCGCAGAGGAACGAAGAGCGCAGAGATAAGAGTGATCCTTGAATCTTCACTTCTTCGGCGCGCCGATGCGCGATCTGCCGAGCGACAGGCAGGTTGACAGTGAAGCCAGGTTCGTCGGGCGATGTGCGGACCAAACTTTGCGGATTTTGACTCGCGTTCGGAAGTACGCTTCGATGATTTTCGGGTCCCATTGAGGTCCAGCGTTCTCACGGAAGATCGTCTCAATGCGATCCAGCGACATCCCTTTGCGATATGGGCGATCGCTTCCCATGGCGTCATACGAATCGGCAACGGCGAGCACGCGGGCCATCAAAGGAATGCCCTCACCCTGGAGCCCGTCCGGATATCCCTTTCCGTTATAGGATTCGTGATGATGTCGGACTCCCGGAAGAACGTGTTGCAGGTTTTCCAACCCCGCCAAAATCTGGCAGCCGATTTCCGGATGCTTCTTGATTTGTTCGAACTCTTCTTCATCGAGTCGCTCGGTCTTGCGAAGAATGCGGTCGTCAACGCCGACCTTGCCAATGTCGTGCAACAATCCGGACAGATGGATGTCGTCGAGGTCGTCTGTCGTCAGTCCCATCTCTTCGCCAATGCACTTGGCAACAAGAGCCACTCGTTCGCTGTGACCTCGCGTGTAAGTGTCCTTCGCGTCAATCGTGGAGACCATCGATTGCACAAAGCTCGTCAGCAAACTTTCGTTCTGCGAAAAGAGTTCGCGGTTCTGTAAGTGGGTTCCAAGAATCTTGGCGATCGACTGCAACAAACTCGCTTGAACGCTGCCGAATTCTCGAGGTGCGTTGCAATGAATGAGCCAGCCGAATCGCTGCGAGTGTTCGCCGATGGAACACAAGACGAAATTTCGTAGTTCCGGAAGCTCTTGAGAGAGCGGTGTTCCTGCCAAGCGATTCTTGACGAATGGTCGAGACCAATCGCGCTTGTCGCACCGAGAGCAAAGATGCAAAAGTTCTTTTTCGCTCAAAGGCATTTTGCCATCGGTCAAAAAGTGAGTTGGACCGTGATGCTCTTCAAACCAAATCGCGGCGCCGGCGGCTTGCGTCAGCGTGCGTACGCGAGCGAGGCTCCAATCGGCCAGTTCTTGAGGGTTGCGTGACAGGTGCAAATTGCCCGTGATCGAATGCAGAAGAGTGATCTCTTCATAAGTCTCTTCAATCTGCTCCCCGGCACTGACAAGCTCGCTACGTAGTTTTTCTTCGCGGTGATCAGCTCCAGCTTGTGACCACGTTGCGTTGAGCAATCGCTCGACAATTTCTGGCGACGCGTAGGGCTGAGTTTGCAGCCAATCGTCGAGTTGCCGTTTAGTCCAACCCGCATCAACGGCGGAGAGCACCAACTCTTCCGCACGTCGATCAGGTCGTAAACGGACCCAGCCGATGGCGACTGCGGAGGTTTCACCGAGCGGAGGAAGCGGCAGAGAATAAAAGGTGAGACCAGCATCGGTGGTAATCAAATGCGGGCCGCGCGATGTTTGAAATGTCTCAATGTTTGCAAAAGGAATGAGCGCGAGACCGTCCGTTGTTGAGGCCACGATTTGCGGGCCTTCTGCCGAGGCGGCCACGCACCAAAAAGGGAGTCCCGATAGGCGCGCAAACAGACGCATTTGCTTCACGCAAGATTCGTTTTCAGGCGCGGTGCCTAGGCTCAAGTAGGGAGCGGTGTCCCCTAGTGAGGCCGACAATGTGGCGGCGGGCGATGTTGTAGTCAGCGGTGCGATCATGGGGATTTCCTCAAGCCGATTCTGGTCGGTCATTGGGAAAGCTAGGTCGCGAAAGCATGACAGGCATCATAGGCGAGTGGTCTGTGTGGGTGTCGGTAGCTCCATCGTCCAGTCGCAACGATTGCAACGATCGCTCCGCGATGACTTCGATGTTGAAGTCAGACAACGCCCGACGTCATCGCAAAATGTGGCGTGATTGCGACACGGTTTTCAGGCCGACAACGGAGTAGTCAGCGCCGAATTGACCATTTGAATCATCGTTTGCCAGATCTCGGAGTGCTCATCGAAATGTTCCACGGTCGCGATTGCGAGCACGCCGACGACTTCGTTATTAGACAACATGGGGACAGCCAGCGACTGACCAGCTTCAAACCGTTCGAGCCATGAGGCCGAGCCATCGAGACCTCGCTGGGCAGCATCTTCGCGAGCAACGACCGGCTGCTTCTCGGCCGCCGCGCGAACACAGCCGAGTTCGATTCGTGACATCGAAACTCGCCGCATGACGTCGAGGAATCCATTCTGAACCTCAATAGGCATGTCATCCGCTGCGACGAACTCCAGACAGACTAAGTCGCCACCATCGCGCCGCCAGCAACCGGCGGCACGAGCCTGAAAGGTTTCGAGCAACTCTCGAATGGCTGAATCGACCGAATCCGTGGGGCCGCTCGATTGCATCCAGAACTCGCGGAATCGTGACATGAGTTGTGCAGTCGATTTCATGGGCTCGGACTCTGGTTGCTCACAGGATCAAAAAACAAAGTCAGTGAGTTGGCGAACCGGGCGGCCTCAGCTCCCGGACAACACTTCGGATAGCCTCTGGTTCACCAAGACATCTCAGTCCTAACAGCACCCCGAACCCGGCGAACAGCAACTTGAGCCAGTGGATGTCTCGCCAAGCACCATGAGTGGCGTTAATTCGGGGGCGACGCCGATTTCCAAATTGGCATTTGGCAACGCGACGACATCATCTCGATACGGCGACTGCGAGAGCATTGCGAACTCCGCTTCGCAAACATCAACTCGCTCACCGCGAGTCAGTTCCATTTGAAAATCAGTGGTGACGCTCTTCCACGGGCCGCGATAGATGACAGCGTGGCGGAAGTCCCGTGTGAATGTCGGAGTTGGCTTGAATGCTCGGACTGTTAGGCTCCGAAACTCAAAGCGATCGACGGTTGCCCAGGCTTCCATTTGGCGTTCGACAATTTCGACGCCGTGAAAACCGACGGAAGCGAACGCCTCCAGGAATCGATCTTCGCGATACGCACCGCTGATGCAGCCGCTCCACAGTTTGGGGTCTGCTTGCAGTTCCGTCGGGACGTCATCGCTGCTGACGATATCGCTGATGACCGCTCGCCCGCCCGGTTTGAGCACTCGGAAGATTTCCGAAAAAAGCGGCTGTCGGTCTTCGGTTCGAACCAAGTTCAGGACGCAATTTGAGACGACCACATCGACCGAATTGTCAGCCACGAGCGGATTGCTCAAACGCAAAGAGTTTGCCTGCTCTTCCGCGTGCAACCAATCGCTGCTCGTTCGCACGGGATTCGTTGCGAGATATTGCTCAAAGAGCGTCAGGTCGAGTCGCAGGTCTTGAATCTTGCCTTTGCGAAACTCGACGTTGTGATAACCGAGCTTGTCGCCAATCGCTTGTTGATGTTTGCGAGCGAGGCCGAGCATCTCATCGTTGCAATCAACGCCGATTACCCGCCCCTTCGCTCCGACAACTTGTGCGGCGATGTAACAAATCTTGCCGCCACCCGATCCCAAATCGAGCACCACTTCACCGGCGCGCACATGCTTTGACGGATCGCCGCAGCCGTAATCACGCTCGATGATCTCCGCCGGGATGACCTCCAGAAACTTTCGGTCATAGCTCACCGGACAACACAACGCCGCTTCTGGCTGTTGAGCCGCAGCGCTGTAACGTTCACGGACAGCCGCTTCGACGTTTAAGGGACTGTCACCGCAACAATTGGCCGAGGCCATGAGAACTCCTTCATAGAAATTGCGGCAGCATCAGGACGAGATTGCCGCGCGAATTAATTCAGTCGCCCACGCTTGATCTTCAGCACGCAGTGGCGGAACGCAATCGGCGTTGTACTTCAGGCGATCGCGATAACTCCCCGCTTCGTAGGTTTGAGCAATCGCCGCTTGCACGTCGAGCGTTACGTCACGATCGCCGTTTGCCAACGGGATTCGGATTCGAGGCAAGCGTTCTCGCAACGAACGGGGATAGGTATTGAAGTCGCTACGAAATCCTCGTGCTCGGTTGATGCTGACGAGATAGTCGTAGGTCCGATACTGCTCCACAGCGGATTGCGGCACTGCAACGGTGTGTTCGCCATCACGAAGCAAATCGATTTCCACCAAGTGCGCCGTACTTCCCAAAACTTCCCGCTGTTTTGCTTTGTAAGACTCGCGCCCGCGACCGAACGCTTTGTTCGATGGACTGAGGACTTCGATAATCGTCACCACACGTTGGCCAGACTGCCGATCAAGAATCTCAATATACGATTCATGCTCGTCGAGATCGGAGAGACT
>CAIJTL010000028.1 GCA_903823545.1 uncultured Planctomycetaceae bacterium | reverse complement strand
GGGTCCCGAACTGCTGATACCACCACCGTTCGCACCTGACGTGTTGAGACCGACGCTGGAGTCGTAAACCTTCAGCGTCCCCTGCGACGAAATGCCTCCGCCGTCGAACACCGCAGAGTTCTCCCCCACGGTGGAACCTACGAGTGTGACGCTACCCCCAAAACCAACCGACAAGCCACCGCCATTCATTTCCGATTGGTTGGCGTTGAGAATGATGTTTCGTAGCTCGGCTTCGCTCTTTGCTCGAATGCCTCCGCCGTCCTCCCCTATTCCGACCGCCTGGCCATTTCGTACCCACACCTCTTGGATCAAGACTTTACCCGTGCCAAAAATGTCGAATACGCGATCCTGAATTGTTGGTCCAGCTACGCCTGCGTGCCCCATTTCAATGACAGTGTTCAGTGAGCCTACCCCGATGATCTCGATATCACTGAAGAGATCCAAGTCGCCGGTCTCGCTATTATTTTCACCGCTGCCGTCGATCGTGAGCCGATAAGTACCAGCCGATAAGACGATCGTTTCCAAGCCGGGAGTCGCGTTTGCGTGCATGACTGCCGCACGCAACGACGTCTGCAAACCAGTCGTCCCCAAATCCGCATCGGCCACACCATCGAACGGATCGGCGTCGGGCAGATCGTCAAACGTGTTGACGACAACGGTGCTGGTCAAAACTTGCCGAGCTTCCAGTCCCTCAACCGTTAGCGCCAAAACTCCCTCTTGGAGTTTGCGTTGGCGGCTAGGACGTTTCGATGACGGTTGTCGGATTGTGGCTGGCCAACGGAGCCGATGGAGCCAGGACAAAAACAGCATGGCGGCGCTCGCTCGTCTTCAATGTCAAAGTCTTACGGGTATGGCGGATTTGCTGTGTTGGCCCACAAGAAACGACGCAATTCACACCGTGAGAAACCAGTCGAAATTTACAAATGCGTAAGTGAGAGAATCTGCGGTGCACTCTAATGGCTGAATCGGGGGCGATGAAACCCGAATATCTGCTGCGGTCTACCGCCAACCAATAAACCGCAAGCTCAATAGCAGCTTTGTGCTCCGATCAACCAACACAATGGGATCGGCACTCGTGACCGCGAACATTTCGCGAGCTTACAACAACCAACAAGCCATATGATTCGCGGTTCAATTCTACCGTTTTGGCAAAATTGAACCCTGAATCACATGGCTCGTGATCCGCGCGCGAAATCGCTCGCGAGCGTCATTTTCTCAAATCAGGCTCATTGTGGCGCTCTGACACCGATGGTCAGCAACAGGTTCGCCCACAACCGTTGGTCTGCCGTTTGGATCGTGAGAACGTGATCGCGAGAGGCCACGGCGTCATAAAAGTCCCATTTCGGAATCGGCTGAAGGACGATGGGTGACTTCGCGGCCGAAAACATTTGGCGGTATTCGGTCCAAATTGGCGGATCACCTTGTTGCGCATACGGGTCATCCGGCGGAATCCCCATCGTGTTTGCCGCTTCAATTGGGAGAGCGGCGATCAACGCAGCGAGCACCTGAGTGCAACTCACGACACCAGGTGACAGATTCAAGCTCACCAGTTGAGCATTCGGCCCCAAGGTGTTCGATGCCGGATAATTTCCGTCAGCGATCAACACTTTGGAGTGATGGCCTGCTCTCGCGAGGATGGCGGTGATTTCTGGATGCAGCAGCGTGTGATTCAACATGACGATTCTCCGTAGCCACAAGCTGCCAGCTAGTGAGCCTTCGCGTTCCAAGAACATTTTTCATCAACAGGTATCGCAAGCTGGCAGCTTGCACGACGACGGCATCTATGCGAACCCAGCCTTCAGTGCTTCCAAATGACGCGCAAAATGTTCCGCCAAGACTTCGGTGTATGTATCAGGATGTGATGCCAAAACGCTTCGCACCGCGCTGCCGAGTTCCGGATGTGTCAGCGTCGAACCGAACGTGCAATGCAGAATCTGTCGCCCCGGAGCGGTGAATCCTTTGCCGGCGGGGACGTCACACCACATTTCCAAATACGTCTGCTCCAACTCACGAGCAGAACTCAAATGCTCCGGAGCAGGGACGCCGTCCAATGTCGCTGACACGTGATACGTCGCCTTGTCGGTGTCGTACCGTCCGCGAGCGAACGAGATGATCTCGCGGAACAGTCGCTCGTCATGTCGTGCGACGACACGCAGAGCTTCGAGGTAACTCGTTCCTGCCGTCTTTACGTGGAAGCGGCCTTTCGTGGCTCTCGATAACGCGGCGTACATCGAGACTTTGTCC
>CAIJTL010000027.1 GCA_903823545.1 uncultured Planctomycetaceae bacterium | reverse complement strand
GATGACCGAGATGCTCCGGAATGGAACACAACGGCGCTCGGCGAAGGAAAACGGAAGCAGGCATGTGTCTTATTGCATCGGTTGCGTGAGAAGTTTGCTCCTGGTGCGTTGCTCGTACATGGTCAAGGAAAATGGTATCCAGGAGAGCCGCTGCCTCGCTGGGCCTATAGTTGCTATTGGCGAAAAGATGGCGTCTCAATGTGGGACGATCACTCACTCATAGCCGACGCAAATCGCAACTACGGATATTCAAACGAGGACGCTCACGAGTTCATTTCATTGTTGGCTGAGCGGCTCGGAATTGCCCGTGATTATTGTATCCCCGCATATGAAGACGCGTGGTATCACCTCTGGCGAGAACAATGTTTGCCGGTAAATGTCGATCCGCTGAACAGCGAAATTGAAAATCCAGAAGAGCGGAAACGCTTGGCGAAAGTCTTCGACCAAGGTTTGAAAAAAGTTGTCGGCTACGCAATGCCAATTCGGCGAGCCTTCTCGACAGGCGGTCCAAATTGGGAAAGCGATCGCTGGCATCTGCGACGCGAGTATCTGTTTTTGATCCCCGGCGATTCGCCGATGGGATATCGATTGCCGTTGGATTCGTTGCTCTGGGAACCGGTCGAAAAGCGGAGCACGATCATCCCGATGAGCCCGTTTGCACCGCGCGAAGCATTGCCTCCGCGTAATGCTCCGCTGCGGCAGGTCGACCGGCTCAAGCCAAGTCCTAACGTAGCTCAAACACCCAAAAGCAATCTTGTTCGTTCGACTTTGTGTGTCGAACCGCGCGACGGACGACTGCATGTCTTTCTGCCGCCGGTTTCGACCTTGGAGGATTATCTCGAACTAATTACTGCCATTGAGGAGACGGCAGCGCAACTACAGAAGCCTGTGCTCATCGAAGGTTACAAGCCGCCGTCAGATCATCGCATTAATCACTTTCAGATAATGCCTGACCCTGGTGTGATCGAAGTCAACGTCCATCCGGCTCGCAATTGGCGAGAACTCGTCAACATCACGAGCACCGTTTACGAAGAATCGCGCCTGTCGCGATTGAGTGCTGAAAAATTCATGCTCGATGGCCGACACTGTGGAACCGGCGGCGGCAACCACATTGTCATTGGGGGATCAACTCCAGCCGACAGTCCGGTTCTGCGCCGACCAGATTTGCTCCGTAGTTTGGTGGCGTGTTGGCACAATCACCCGTCGTTGTCGTATTTGTTTTCGTCGATGTTTGTCGGCCCAACGAGTCAAGCGCCGCGCCTTGATGAAGCTCGCAACGACAGTCTTTACGAACTGGAAATCGCTTTTCGTCAGATACCGGAAGACGAAGGCTGCTTCCCGTGGATGGTCGATCGCACTTTCCGTCATTTGTTGACCGACGTGACAGGCAACACGCATCGAGCCGAGTTTTGCATCGACAAGTTATATTCGCCGGACAGCGACGAAGGCCGACGCGGGCTTCTCGAATTGCGTGCGTTCGAAATGCCGCCTGATTCGCGGATGAGCCTCGTGCAGCAATTGTTGCTGCGAGCACTCGTCGCACGGTTTTGGGAGTCACCTTACAAGCACAAGCTGGCTCGATGGGGAACCGAATTGCATGACCGTTTCATGCTCCCTCATTTTGTGGAACAAGACTTCGATGACTTGCTGCACGAAATGGATGACGCAGGCTACCCAATTCAAAAAGATTGGTTTGATGCGCACTTCGAATTCCGATTTCCGCTACTTGGTAGCGTGACACATCGCGGCGTGCATTTGGAGCTGCGTCAGGCGATTGAGCCGTGGCATGTGCTCGGCGAAGAACCAGGTCCGGGCGGAACAGCTCGCTACGTCGATTCGTCCGTCGAACGCGTGCAGCTCAAGGTTCGCGGATTGACCGACGTTCGTCACATCGTCACCTGCAATGGCATTCGTGTGCCGTTGCATCCGACGGGAACTAATGGTGAATTCGTTGCTGGAGTTCGCTATCGAGCTTGGCAACCACCATCTTGCTTACATCCAACGATCAAGGTTCACGCACCATTGGTGTTCGATGTGTACGACACATGGACCGGGCGTTCGATCGGCGGCTGTCAGTATCACGTGTCGCACCCTGGTGGCCGATCGTTCGAGGACTTTCCAATTAACGCGGCGGTCGCGGAGACTCGGCGTCACTCACGCTTCTTCCCGTTTGGCCACACACCAAACGCTTGGAAAGCTCCTCAATTGGAGATCAATTCGGAATTTCCGCTGACACT
>CAIJTL010000026.1 GCA_903823545.1 uncultured Planctomycetaceae bacterium | reverse complement strand
GCACGACTGCAACGCGAGCGGACCGAAACAGAATCCTCATTACTACGACAAGATCTTGCGGAAGCCGAATTGATCACCTTTCTGGCCGAAGTTCGCCAGCATCTTGCAGCGCTATTGAATTCACTTGATTGCGATACAGCGCAACTGTTGCGACAAGTTCCGCAGGATGCCGACGTCACGGCGGAACTCAAAGCCGCGTTGCGATCGGTGATCAATCATGAACTCACGCTCGCTCCAGCGATTCCCGGCAAGAAATGAGTGACTCATCAACGGATGAAAGGATTCTTCAATGTTGAACCCGAACAATTCAACCAATGCGTGCGCAGCGTCAATTCGAGTCAACGGAGCCAAACGCAAGCTACTCAACGGTGAAGTGGTTTATTCCAGTTCTGTGCGACTTCCAGAGTCAGGCCTGTGTGAATTGCTTGGGTATGCCGGTTGGGATTTTGTGTTGCTCGATGGCGAACATGGTGCGATGGACGCACTGTCGATCGACCGAATGGTGCAAGGTTGCTTTGCGGGAGGAACCGCGCCGATCGTTCGAGTACTTCGTCCCAACGATCCCGAAGCCGTGATGCACGCTCTCGATTTGGGGGCTCAAGGAATCTTGATGCCACATTGCCGCACAGCAGAGGATGCCTGCAACTTTAAGAATGCTGGACTGTATCCGCCAGAAGGGACTCGCGGTTTCGGGCCGGGACGCGCGACTAATTGGGGACGAATCAGCGGTGCCGACTACCTCGCATCGGCAAATTCAGAAACACTCCTCCTGGCGTTGATTGAAGATCCGGAAGCGATTGACAATGTTGAATCGATTGCCGCTGTCGGTCTCGATGGGCTATGGGTTGGTGTTGGTGATCTCGCTCTTGGTTATGGAGTCGGGACGGATCGCGATCACCCGAAAGTCACAAATGCCGCAGCAAGAATTCTTGCGGCTTGTCAGGCTCACAATATTGCTTGCGGTTATCCCGCACGAAATTCCGGAGAAGCTCGCTGGGCCGTGCAGCAAGGCTACCGCCTGATTGGCTTTGGTGGCGCAGAACAATACGTCATGACCGAGTCGCGCCGATTTCTCTCTGACTTGTCGTAGGCATGATCTTTTCCTTGCACCCGATAAGACAAATTTCCGATGAGTTTTCGGTCGGTCAAATCGAACTACTCTGATCAACAAAAGGTCCACTCGTGCCACGTGCCATTCTGCTTGGAGCCAGCAATGTGACCTTGGCATTTCCTCGCCTCTGGCACGGATTGCTTCGAGCGTGGCCGGAGCCGCTTGAGATGTTTGCAGCAGATGGGCACGGTCGGTCTTACGGAAATTGGAGCCGCGTTGGACCACGCGGATTGCCCGGAATTACTTCGTGCCAACTTTGGGAGAATCTCGATTCGCAGCCGACCACTTCAGTCGAACGGCCGCGAGCACTAATCACCGACATCGGCAACGATCTGCTATACGGTGTCGATCCCGAACAAGTCGCTGCTTGGATTGAAACGTGTCTGCAACGGCTGACGGCGATCAATGCTCGTCTCGTCGTTACCGAATTGCCGGTGGCGAGCATTCGAAAAGTCTCGCGGTCACGATTTGAATTCTTGAGATCGTTGATGTTCCCCGGCAGTCAAATGCTTTTCGAAGAAGTTGAACCAAAGCTGAATCGACTGAATGAGCTTATTGTGGGGCTGGCCCGAAACTATCACGCAACCGTCGTTGAAAAACGGGAAGATTGGTACGGCCTCGATCCAATCCATATTCGGCGACGTCACCGTGCTGTTGCATGGCGAGAGATCTTGTCCTCATGGTTCGACGAGCCAAACAACGTTGCGTTTCCGAGTGTTGGCATCAATCGTTCGTTGCGAGCCTGGCAACGACGCCCCATCGAACGACACTGGCGAGGAGAGACTCAGCAGACGATGCAACCGGTCGTGCGAGAACCAGACGGCTCGTCGCTGTGGT
>CAIJTL010000025.1 GCA_903823545.1 uncultured Planctomycetaceae bacterium | reverse complement strand
GCATTCAAGTTCGATCCGTCTTGAATGACGATCTCCTTCAGCAAGTCCCCTTCTTTCGGCGAGTACTTCGACCTCGTCCCCAAAGCATCAATGCGAGTCTTCGCCGCTTTGACGTCATCAGCATTCGCCGTCCCTTTCGGAGCCGCCACCGCAGGAGCTTCCACTTTCGAGCCACTTGTCGGAGTCGTACTGACCGGCGTGCTACTGGCAGGCTCCGACTTCGGACACCCTGCCAAACCAACCAGACTCAACATCACGCCAGCGACAACACTGCGTGGACTCTGCAAAGACTTCATGACAAATGCCTCATTCGGTTTTCAAAAATTGACTGGCCAATCTCTTTGGCTCAGACGCTTGTGACTTCAGCCCGCCAGTTTGAATTGATCCACCAGAATTTGGTAGCGGCAACGGTGAATCGGCTCACTCTTCACTTCGTATTCTCTCTGCCTCTCTGTGGTTAATAATTGAAACACGGAGACAAGGAGGACACGGAGAGATAAGTGGCTCTCAACTGAGGCTGCGTCAAATTGAGACTCAGCCAATGCGCGCGCACCGGTCACTTCGTTATCTGTTCTTTGATGAACTCCAGCGCTCGCGCGTTGGCTTCGGCGACTTTCTTGGGGTCGCCGTCGCGGAGGCCGTGTTCGGCCCCTTCGAGGGTGAGGAGTTCGTGCTTCACGCCGTGCTTGGTCAGTTCGCGAGCCATGTCGGTTGAGCAGAAATACGGGACGTCGGTGTCCTTGGTGCCGTGGATCATCAGGATCGGCGGGTAGTCGCGCGTGATCTGTTTGACCGGGCAGAAGCGGTCGAGCTTGCCGGGTTCTTTCTCCGCGTCGATGCCGGTGACTCCCAGCGACCAGCCGCCGGTTTGTCGCAGGTGGCGATAGTAGCCGCCGCGAGCTTTTCCCTCGGCGGGATCGTCAGTGTTCGTGAGCACCTTCTTGCCAACGCCGGCCAACGCTTCGTCGCAAGGTACGGGGACTCCGTGATTGGTGGACTTCGACCGAGTCCACTCGCCGTCAATGTCGCCGTAGCCCCAATAGGCCACGAGCGCCGTCGGCTTGGGCGTGACGATCGCTCCCGACAGCATCGTGAGGAACCCGCCCGCCGAGCCTCCCGTCACGACGATGCGGCGCGTGTCGGCTCCGAACAGTTTCGGACCTTGCTCGTGCAGCCAGCGGAAGGCGTCCTGCAGGTCGGCCGCGATCTCCGGCAACTTCACTTCCGGAGCCAACCGATAATCGAGCGACACGAACACGAATCGCTCGCGAGTACACAGCTCCAGAATCTGCTTGGGCACCTGCGAGCGGCTGCCGACGATGAGCGCTCCCCCATGAATCCAAACCACCACCGGTCGAGCCTCGGCTCCCTCCGGCCGATACACGTCCGCCTCCACCTTCACGTCCCCCACCGTCTTGTAAACGTGAGTCGTCTTGATGAGCGGCTTGTCGTTCTCGGCCGCTAACGTGACAACGGTTGCGAGCAGAAACAGAGTCAACCAAAGACTACCGACGCAGGTGCCTCGAAGGAGGAGATTCATCATCGTTGCCTTTCTCAAGTTGTGAACATGGAATTCGATTGGCGAGATTGCGTTCCGGTCGGATGATCGTCTTCACGAAGTGAACTGCGACGCAAACGAAAATAGAGAACAAAAAACGCACAACTGACGATCGGGCCTCCGATCAAACATCCATATAAAACATCTTCGCGGTGACTGAGCAGGGGTTCCGGGCCATCGGCAGGGGCAACGCGGACAGAACCATCCGGGAGTCGATACTTGGCCTCGTAGAAGAGCATTTTGGTCAGCGCGCCGTATGCACGACCCACGCGGTACTCGGTGATGACCGATTCCGTCGGGAGATTGAGGACGTGACTCGGTCGCAGTTCACCACCCCCGGACCTCCAATCTGTGAATTTCAACAAGTGCTGACTGATAGGCCGACCGGTGTTTTGTATTTCGTGGTACTCGCTACCTCCCGCAGCAATGATGACCATCAAGCCGAAAAGCCACGGCACAATCGAGGCAATGCCCGCCGCAGTCGCGCCGAGGAAGCAGAGGCCACGAAATAATGTGTCTCGATTCGGCATATCCGCGTCTCATCCCCAGTCCAGAACCGCTGGCTGCCCCCACGCGAGACGTTCTAACCAGTCTCGCATTCACCGGCCAAGCCCTGGAGTGCGGTGTGACCCAGATGCTGGGTGCCCCAACACCGCCCTCCATTCATTTGGAATGACGACGTTGATGAACCACAAAGCGAGGTTTGTCATTCAGCACTCGTAGCAACGATTCTTGGACTTTGAGGATCGCTATTTCAATTGGATGGAGGGCTGCGTCGAGCCGCAGCACTCCAG
>CAIJTL010000024.1 GCA_903823545.1 uncultured Planctomycetaceae bacterium | reverse complement strand
GAAACAGCCTATAGCCATCACACTCCGCTTAATGAGCTGATCTCACAATCGCGTGTTGCCTTACTGACCCTTGTGAGTTGAGTGAACGCTCGGCTCGTCACCCGGAGCTTGACGGCTCCGTAGCAGAACAGCCGCACTATTAACGATCGCATTGCGTCGATTATTGCGATAGTCGCGATTGTGACGGCAGAGGAATCGGCTTGGCTGACAACGGTTAAGCCAACACAGCTCAGATTGTGACCTACAGTTCTGCGGCCAAGTTTGGTCAAAAGCGATGGCTCGTTGCTTCACCAACAACACAGACGTTCGACAAAGTGAGTGACATGTCCCACACGTCCGAGATTCTTTCAGCGCCACTCCATTCTCACGGCGATGTTAATCGTTCGACCGTTGCCGATGCTTCGTCGGACGTCATTCGCGTTTGCCACGTCAGTATGAGCTTGAAGACCGGCGGTCTGGAACGGCTGCTTGTCGACTTCAGTCGGTTTCATGATCACGGTCGATTCGCGATGCAATTCGTCGGCCTGTCGGGAGATGGCCAACCTGCGGAAGACATTCGAGCGGCAGGTTGCCCCGTGCGAGTTCTCAACGAGAGCGTGAAGATTCGCAAACTCCGATCGATCGTTGAACTCTCAAATGTGTTGCGTGCCGAACGAATTCAAGTCGTCCACACACATAACACTTACGCCCATTTCTATGGATCACTCGCTGCGAAGCTGGCGGGCGTTCCGATCATTGTGAATACGCAACATGGTCGCGGATGCGGCAAAGGTTGGAAAGCAACGTGGCAATTCAGAATTGCAAACCGATTGACGCGACAAATCGTCGGTGTCTCTCGTGATGCGGCTCAACTCTGCCAAGTTGATGACCCGCATTCACGAGACAAGATCATCGCAATCTGGAACGGTATTAATCTCGAACGATTTACGTACGTCGGACCGAAACTCGTACCGACAGCAATCAGCGTGGCACGCCTCTCGAAAGAAAAAGACTTCCCGACGTTGATCGAGGCGGTGCGACAAGTGCTTCCGCACGTCCCTGACTTCCGCTTGCAGATCGTCGGTGACGGGCCAGAGCGAGCAACGATCGAAAAGAAGATCAGCGAACTCAATTTGAGCAACCACATCGAACTGCTCGGCGAGCGACACGATGTCGCGCAGTTACTCACACAAGCGGGCTTCTTTGTTTCGGCCACTCGCACGGAAGGTGTCTCGCTGACACTGCTCGAAGCGATGGCGGTCGGCGTGCCAATTGTGACGACATCAGTCGGAGGTAATCCGGAAGTTGTTCTTGATGGACGGACTGGGCGACTGGTCCCAGATGGCGATCCACTGGCACTGGCTCGTGCGATGATCGAGATGTGCAACGACCGTGGCTCCTGGACGCTGATGGGACTACTTGGTCGGCAGCGTGTCGAAGAACACTTTGAGATCCGCAACATGATTGGTTGTTACGAAACCTTGTACGAAGAACTCTTCGAACGCGGTGAAACAGCAGGTACGTAGTCATCACGCTCCGCTCGATGAGCCGAACGCTTCATAAGACTTTTCCATGCAATTCTCTTCTCAATGAACAGCAAAGTGAGTCGAGAGATGAAGACACGATCGGAAGTCTAAAGAGCGATTGGCTCATCACGCGGAGCGTGATGGCTACATAGTTTGGCACGACGGACTCTCTCATGCGCATCCTTTTCTACAGCTCGACTTTTCCACACGGGACCGCGCGTATCGCTGGGACATTCAATTTGGAATTGCGTCGGGCACTTGCCATTGGGCATGACGTGCGAGTCGTTGCCCCGAGGTCATTTGTTGATGTTTGGCGGTCACGCGGTTCGCAGTCAGATCGAATCGGCGCTGATGATTGGGTGCGTGAAACAACCGGCTTAACGGCGACTTATCCGAAGTATTTCTACACGCCAGGCGTTGGTCGACACCTTTATGGCGATTGGCAATGGCTGTCGGTTGGTCGCCATCTGCGATCGGTCGTCAAAGAATTTCAGCCGGACGCGGTTGTGAGTTACTGGGCTCATCCCGATGGCGAAGTGGGATTACGAGTCGCTCAAGAAGCCAAGATTCCGAGCGTGGTCCTCGTCGGCGGTTCGGACATTTTGTTGTTGCCTCGCGATCGTAGGCGACGACCGAAGATCGAACGAGTCTTGCGAGAATCGTCGGCCGTCATGACGGTCAGCAACGGTTTGCGTCAGGCAGTGATTGACCTCGGAACTGATCCCTCACGAGTGGCAACCATCTATCAAGGAGTCGATGACGAACTGTTTCATCCAGGAAGTCAGGCCGATGCAAGACAGGAATTATCACTGCCAACCGATCGCAAGTATTTGCTGTGGGTCGGTCGCATGGTCGATGTTAAAGGGCTCGACACACTGATCGAAGCATTCGATTTGGCTCAACAACGAATCCCGAAGTTGCAATTATTACTCGTTGGCGCCGGGCCGGAACGAGGGGCCATTCAGCGAGACGTTGATCGGCGCGGATTGAATGACTTCGTCCGATTCATTGGGCCTCAATCGCAATCCGAGTTACCGAATTGGTATCGCGCAGCGGACTTGATGGTGATGGCGAGTTGGTCGGAAGGCTTGCCGAACGTCTTGCGTGAAGCGGTCTCGTGCGGACGTCCGTTCGTTTCGACAGATGTCGGTAGCGTGCGCGAAATCGCTGATTCACGCGGTGGCCCAGCTTTCGCCGAGCTTGTTCCCATTCGCGATGCAACGGCGATGGCGAACGCAATCGGTCGAGCGTTACGTCCGGAGTATCTCGCCGCCGCTCAGTTGTTTCCGCGACGAAGCTGGCGTGACACGGCTGACGAGTTAGTCGCGCTGCTGCAGCGGTTACGCGGCGAATCCGATCTTAGCACGACGCGCAAGCGAGTGGCTCCCACCGAGACCATCCACACCGAGACCACTCGCTTGCGCGTCGTGCTAACGTCGGTCTCTGCATCGGAGAATCTCACGGCCACGGTTTCGACAGGAAATCGCTGAACTCCTTCACATCCCCTCGAAGCCGTCACCGTGTGACGGGAGTCATCATGTTGGAATCGAATTTAAATTCAAAAAATCCGCAACGAGTCTTGGTCGTCGCTTATGTCTTTCCACCCGTCGGTGGTGCTGGCGTGCAGCGAGTGACGAAGTTTGTGAAGTACTTGCCGGAATTCGGTTGGGAAGCGACCGTCCTCACCACCGAGAACCCATCCGTCCCACTCACTGATGAGTCCCTCCTGTCTGACATTCCGCCTCAGACAAAGATTGTTCGGGCTCGAACACTGGAGCCCGGCTACGCCTTCAAACGAAGCATCCTGGCGAGTAACTCCAACGTAACTGTTTCTGCGAACGGTGCAGCCTCATCCAAATCCGACGCGGCACCTAAGTCTTCAGGAATGCTGGCTGCGGTGACCGCGTATGCGAAACGATTTCTGCGCGGTGCAGTGAATCTCGTGCTGCAACCTGATCCACAAGTGTTGTGGAATCATCACGCGATCGAATCGGGCTTACGAATTCTTTCGCAAGAGAAACACGACGCCATCTTCGTGACCGCTCCGCCGTTTTCGTCGTTGTTGGTCGGAGCGGAGTTGAGTCGTCGAACCGGACTGCCACTGGTGCTCGACTATCGCGACGAATGGGGAATCAGCAACGCATATTGGGAGAATCGTCAGCAGGGCTTCTTCACACGCTGGTTACAAAGCGCGATGCAACGCCGCGTCGTTCGCTCAGCCGCCGCACTCGTCGCGACGACTCAACACAGCGCCGACGCTTTGCGTTCAGTGGCCACCGAAGCGGGAACTCGTCCGCTCGTGACGCACATCTACAACGGCTACGACGCGGACGATCTCCATTCGAGCGGCAAAACTCCGTTGCTTGATCCAGTCTTAGAAGCTGGAACGGACCGCGAAACCTACAAGCTTTCGTATGTCGGTACCCTGTGGAATCTGACGACCGTCGAACCGATCGTTCGCGCGGTTCAGTTGCTCAGCGAGCAATCGCCGGAACTGGCCGCTCGACTGGAACTGCATTTCGCTGGCCGTCGCACCGGTCCGCAAGATGAATTGCTTGATCAACTCAACGGCTTACCGTGTCGAGTGACTCGGCAACCGTATGTTGATCATGACGAGGCGGTGAAGCTGATGCAGACGTCTGACGGACTCTGCCTGTTGCTGGCGGATCTACCCGATGTAGGGCGAGTCGTTCCAGGAAAGCTGTTTGAATACATGGCCGTCCGGAAGCCGATCTTCGCAGTTACGCCGCCAGGTGAAGTGGCCGATCTGTTAAGCGATTGTCCGCTCGGCTACATCCACGCACCGAGCGACATTGCCGGACTCGCTCAACGACTTGGCGACGAGATCGAACGCAAGCGACTCGGCGTTCCACTTCCTGTCGGTCTACATAACGCCGAACAATTTGAGCGGCGACAACTAACACAGCAGCTCGCACACTTGTTCGATGCCGTAACGGGACGAACCGAAACCCGCGATCAACGCCACGTCGTCGTGAGGCCCTCGCACAGTCACACCCGAGTCGCAAATAAAGTGGCCTCAGCCCCCGTTGATCGCAACTCCAATCACTGACGTAACTCAACATGACGCATAACGCGATCTGGCAACTCACATTCTGGTTCAGCATCATCGGAGTCGCTTACATCTTCGTTGGCTATCCGGTGCTTGTCTTTGTGATGTCTCGCTGTTGGCCGTTGCGAACGCAAAAGAAGGTCAACACGTCGCCGATCTCCGTCGTCATCGTGGCGTTCAATGAGGCGACGCGCTTACCGCAGAAGATTGCGAGCGTGCTCGGCTCCGATGACGCTCATTTGATGCAAGAGATACTCGTTGCATCCGACGGCTCAACCGACAACACGGCAGAAGTCATCGCGAGCCTGAATGAACCGCGAGTCAAACTCCTCGCTTTCGCGGAACGTCGAGGAAAGCCTTCTGTGCTCAATGAGGCGATCCCACAATGCGAGAATGAACTCATCGTGCTGACAGATGCGCGACAGGATTTGGACCGCCGAGCGATCGCCGAACTCACCGCGAACTTCGCAGACGAAACAGTCGGCGTTGTTTCCGGAGAACTGGTTTTCAAAGCCGCCGACAGCACAACAACGGCCGCCCACGGGATCGGTATTTATTGGAAGTACGAGAAGTTCATTCGCAAACACGAAGGCCGCTTCCGCAGTGTCCCCGGTGCGACCGGCGCGTTGTACGCTCTGCGGCGTTCGCTCTTTCGACCGATTCCACCGCAGACAATCTTGGACGACGTGGTCATCCCGATGCAGGCGATCGCAGCAAGCACTCGTTGTCTCTTCGAGCCAGCAGCAATCGCATACGACCTGCCGTCTGATTCCACTTCAAAGGAGTCAATTCGCAAAAGACGCACGATCGCTGGCGCGGCTCAGTTGATGGTCAATCACCCTGGTTGGTTGCTTCCGTGGCGGAATCCTATTTGGTTGGAATTCGTCTCACACAAACTGGCTCGCTTAGTTTCACCAGTGCTGCTCGGGTTGGCGATGATTGCCAATGTCCTGCTTTCGACGAATCCAATTTACGGAGTGCTGCTCACATTGCATGTGACGTTCTACCTGTCAGCACTCGCCGGTTGGTTGTTTCAACGCGCCGGCCAACGCTCGGTTCTGTTCGGAGCACAACTGATGTTTGTCGCCCTGAACCTCACCACAATCGCCGCCCTCTGCGACGCCTTTCGCGGCCGCTTCCGAGCAACCTGGCAACGCACGGCCTGATTTGTTGATGCCAGTTGGCCTGTTGTCGAGAACCTCCGCGACACTCCAGCGCTGAACTCCGAGTGATCGAACGATTTCGGGGACTTTAGTTTCCGTTGATAAGCTCTAAGTCTTTATGTCTTCTTTGATGGCAACCCAAACCTCGCTCGCCAATTGTCAAAACCAGCAGAGGTCTGATGTTCCGGAAGGTGTTCTAGCTGCGGAATCGTTTTGGACTAAAGAAGTGACAAACTTGATGACCCCGTTTGAGACGCCGGTGCCAGTGCGGGAGTGGACAACTCGATCGGCATAGGCTTTGACGCTGGTCTATTCAGACATTGCTGCGGTGGTCGCTACGGGAATCAATGATGTTGTGCCGCCAATAGAGATGCCCGCTCCCGCTCATTCTTGGATCTTTAAGAGGCAGTTTGAAAAGGGAGGGTGAGACTCCTGCCGAACCGATACTACGATTGATATCCAACGACTTCCGCGGCTCGACAGGAGCCTCGCCCTTCTGAATTACGGGTTCTCGGATAGCCTATTCGAACTGCTTGAGCCTCTCGATTCCCCCTTCACGATAGAGGGCCACGTACCGATCGACGGTCGCGTCGGAAACACCCGCGAGCGGCGCGGAAGACAAAGCCGACGAATACGACTGGCTGCAACTAATCAGCCACAACACTTCCATTCGCAGTTGCACTCGCGGATGCGGATACTCAATCCGCTCGCGCCGCAACTGTTCCCGCTCACCCTCTGAAAACGTCACTCGAGCCATCCTTGACTCCCGCTTCACGTCGTCCGATGTTCTATCACCCCAACGATCCGAGTTCTCTCAAAAAAACACCGCTTCTTCCAACACCTCATAACGAGCCGCGCGAAGAGTATAAGTTTTCTTCAGTAGCGACCGATGACGCTGCTGAAGTCAGCCTCGAAAAGAAAGCGACGCTCACCATTCGGACCTCCGACGAAGAAGCGATTCTCGTCCGCGATGCAAAGTTGCTGCCGCGCGGCTCGTTCACGAGTCTCAAGGTCGATATCACCGGAGCCAAGTTTTCGCTTCCGGAACGCTGAGCTTCATCGCTCGGCAAACCGACATGTCGGAGTTGGTCCTGCGAGACTCCAACGTCTTCGGACCCGACCTGAAGTGCATGCTCACTTTCGCTCAACTAAAAGTACGCGATTTTTCTGGAACTCAAGTCACTGACCAGCAAATGGAGTCGGTCATGCAGGTCAAGACGCTGAAGCCATCGGACCTCAGCCGGACTGCGGTGTCGAAGAGCATGATTGAGCAAATCAAAGTCGCGCTGCCAGAGTGCGAAGTCATCTCGCCCTGAGGCCACTTTCGCTCGACAAAACTTGTCGTGTGCTTGTTTGAAAAAGTACTGACAAAAACTCACGCCGCTTCGATTTGTTCGGCGGTCAGGCAGGCCATTGTGTAAAGCAGGTGCTGCTCTTCGCACTTCTTCAGATAATCCGGCGGCATCGCAGCAATAACGGCATCGTCGAATTCGAGGATGAATTTTTGGTTCGGCTTTTTGCCACTCAGTTCAACGATTGTGGCGGCCCAGCCAGCAAATGAGACTTCCGGGAAATCCGGAGACGTAACTCCATCCTTCACTCGCACACGCGAGCCCACCGCTAATTTGCCTGAAGATGAACTGCTCATGACACCTCAAACGCCGCAGTGCAGCAAAAAATGACCACTTACAAACTGGCCCGCGACGGAAAACTGCCCCGGAAAGCAGGTGGGAATATAGTGCCCCTGCCTTTGCGTCGCCAAGTCTTTTACCAATGCGATTTGGCCTTCTCGATAATCGGCTTTTTGAATTGGTCGGTCTTCATCGCTCACGAAGGGATCAGCACGCGAGAGTCGGTTGGCACCTCACTAAGTCACTGTTAGCATTCGCCCCTCTTCCGGCCGAATGGCGAAATAGGCAGACGCACAGGACTTAAAATCCTGGGTCCCGAAAGGGGCGTGCGGGTTCGATTCCCGCTTCGGCTAATAAGTGAAATTGTCCGCGAGCGGAGGTGGGTTGATGGCTAATTTGAGTCCGCATCACGCCGTTTATGCAGGCAGCTTTGATCCTTTGACGCTGGGGCATCTCGACATCATTCGTCGCGGTGCGGCGTTGTTTGATCGGTTGACGGTGGGTATCGGTATCAATCCCGATAAGCGTCCGCTCTTCACGCCCGATGAACGACTGGCAGCGATCCAGCAAGTCGTTGCACCGTTAAAGAATGTGGTCGTGAAGTGCTTTGAAGGGCTGACTGTGAATTTCGTTCGGTCTTGCGATGCGGCGGTCATGCTGCGCGGCGTGCGGACTCTGACCGATATCGAAACGGAATTCACGATGACCTTGGCGAACCGTGCTCTCGACCCAGAGATCGAAACGGTCTTCTTGATGGCGAGCGAGAAGTACTCACATATTTCCAGTAGTCTCATCAAACAGATTGCGCACCTCGGTCGCGGGAATACTGCGGAACAACTCAAGGCATTCTTGCCACTCGAATTGATCGAGCCGTTGCTTGTGAAGGTTGGGCGATGAGTTTGGGTATTGGACGACAACCACCTTCAACGGAAGGCCGTACTGCGTCGTGCAAATGCCTGTAAGACGCTGAAACAAGCCCAGCGGGGGTGGCTTGCTGAGAACAGAGTTCGCGTTGTTTCTCAAACGCCACGCAACGATGTTGCAGATTAGCAACACGGACTGGGGTCTTACAGAGCGACATTCGTTGAATGCACCGCCGACTTCGTGGTATCGCAGACGGCTACTCTACGTAGCCGTCATCGCTCCGCGTGACGAGCCGAGTTCTCCAAACAGGTCACAATTCGAGCAGAAATTTAGCGATCTGAAGCTTCCGGCTCATCACGCGGAGCGCGATGGCTACGAAGCCGCTCGCAGCATTGATCACTCGTCTGGCACGGCGCGTGCGTTGTAGTGTGGCAATCATTGCCTCATCACAGGACGCACTCATGAAGACCGTATTGATTTGCCACGACGGGGCTCACTTGGATCAAGTGGGATTGGCTCGTTGGATGGGCTCGTTCACAGACTTGGCTGGAATCATAGTCCTGCGCGAATCGAAGCAGCGGATGTGGCAGAGAGTGCGCAAGGAGATTCAACGGAGTGGCCTGTTGCGGTTCGCGGATGTGGCTGCGTTCCGACTTTACTATCGAATGTTTCTGGCTCAACGAGATCGTGCGTGGGAAGAGGCTGAGCTGACGCGGCTGAAGCAGCAATATCCCGAATCACAAACAGCGCCGCGCATCTGCTACACGAATAGTCCGAACTCGTCGGAGGCACGCGCGTTTCTGAAAGAGATCGCGCCGGACTTGATGATCGCTCGCTGCAAGACCCTGTTGAAACCAGAGGTGTTCTCAATACCTCGGCACGGCACGTTCGTGTTGCATCCGGGGATGTGCCCGGAATATCGGAACGCTCATGGCTGCTTTTGGGCGTTGGCAAACGGTGAACCAGAGAAGGTCGCCGTGACATTGTTGCGCATCGACACGGGAGTCGATACCGGGCCGGTCTACGGTTACTTCTCGTGCAACTTCGATTCGCTCAACGATTCACACATCGTCATTCAAACCAAAGCGGTCACGGCCAACCTCGACGCGATTCAGCTCAAGCTGGAAGAGATCGTCGCGGGAACCGCCTCGTCTATTCCGACACAAGGACGTCACACGGCTGTCTGGGGACAGCCGTGGTTGACCAAATACTTCGCTTGGAAGCGATCAGCCCAGCGGATTCATCATGCAAGCTGCCACCCTGCTTTATCATGACGTCGTACCGACAGGACAATTGGATTCGAGCGGCTTCTGCGGTGCGGTTGCCAATCGTTACAAGCTGACGTGCGACAGGTTTGATGCGCATCTCTTTGCGATCGCCACTTGTCGAAACGTGACGGTTGCGACGGCGCGCGAACTATTGCGAGAAGCCTCGAACCGTCAATGTCCCGGTTTGTTTTCGTTCGACGATGCAGGAGTGTCGGCGATCACCGAAATCTCTGAGCGACTCGAAGCATTTGGATGGCGTGGGAACTTCTTCGTGCCGACCAACTACATCGGCCAATCTGGTTTTTTGTCAGTCGCGCAGATTCTGGAACTTCATGAACGAGGTCACGTCATCGGTTCTCATTCGTGTTCGCATCCGCGACGGATCGACGAATTGAGTGATCGCGAACTGCAAGCAGAATGGGCTGAGTCGTCAGCGATCCTGTCTGACATTTTGCGAGAGCCAGTATTTTGCGGCTCAGTCCCCGGCGGCTTCTATTCAGCACGAGTTGCAACGGCTGCGGAGCAAGCGGGGTTGAAAATCTTGTTCAACAGCGAGCCGGTTTGTCGCTGGTTCAAGCATGGTTCGATGTGGATTGCCGGACGCTTGCCGATCGTTGATCACACACCGGCGACAAAGGCTGCGAAGCTGGTTTCCGCAGATCCCATGACAGTCTTTCGCGAGCAAGCTTTGTGGAACGGGAAGAAGCTGACGAAAGCTGTGGCCGGTCGATTTTATCAGCGTGCGTCCGAGTGGCTGCACCGCCATAAGTACCGCTCGCGAAAAGTTTCCGTAGACGATAGTTTGCTGTCGCTTGTTCTGAGCAACGATCGGCGCACGACCTCTTCCGAATGAATACTGATAAGGAACGACTTTTCAATGGCGACAGCGACATCCAAGGTGCTTGTCACGTCCATGGTTGGCGATACGGGACCACATTTTGACCTGTTAAGGAACGCTGGGTTTGAGCCGGTGGTTGTGAACCGAAAGCTCAACTTGTGGGAAGAAGCGAGCCTCATCAGGGAACTGCGCGACTGCGTTGCTTGTATTGCCGGTTCAGAACCGTTCACGCCAAAGGTCATCACCGAATGCCAACAATTGCGAGTCATCGCTCGCACCGGCGTTGGATTTGATGCGGTCAATCTTCCGGCGTGCGATCAGGCGAAAGTCGTGGTCGCCACGACTCCGGGGGTGAATCATCACGCGGTGGCTGAGCACACGATCGCGATGCTGATGTCACTTGCCCGACGATTGCCGGAACGTGATCGCGAGGTTCGACGTGGTGTTTGGGGGAAAGAGCCGACGCCACGAGTGATGGGCAGAACGCTGGGAATCGTCGGACTCGGACGAATCGGACGAGCAGTCGCGACGCGTGCACGAGGACTCGGCTTGAACGTACTCGCCTTCGATCCGTTTCCGAATCGCGAGTTCGCAGAGCAATGGGAAGTCGAGCTAGTCTCGATCGACGAGTTGTTGACTCGGTCCGATTTCGTTTCGCTGCACTTGCCGATGGATCAATCGGTCCGTCACATCATCAATGCTGATTCGCTGAAGCGAATGAAACGCGGAGCCGTGTTAATCAATACCGCTCGCGGGCCACTCGTTGACGAGGCAGCTTTGTGCGACGCTTTGAAGTCAGGACATCTGCGAGCCGCAGGACTCGATGTCTTTGAACGTGAACCGCTGCCGCTCGATAACCCGCTACTGACGTTGGACAACATTTTGGTCTGCGGCCATCTCGCGGGACTCGACGAGGAATCGCAGCACGACACACTGAAGATGTCCGCCGAGACAATCATCACCTTGCGAAACGGCGGCTGGCCGACGGAATGCGTTCGCAATTTGGTCGGTATTCGTGACTGGAAGTGGTGAGTCCTTTGGACTTGTTTTACATCCTCACGGTGCTGACGTTCGCAGGTCTGATGCAAGGTCTGACGGGATTTGGGTTCGGCATCGTGGCGATGGCGTTGCTGCCGCTGTGGATGGATTTCAAACTGTCTGCAGCGACGGTGGCAGCAATCAACATTCCCGTCTGCTGGGGAACGTTGTGGTCCAATCGAAAGCATTTTGCGTGGCGCGATTCTGCCGGTTTGATTGCTGGCGTTGTTGTCGGAGCACCGATCGGCGTGTCGCTCTTGAGTTGGGGTCGATCGGAAACATTACTGCGCTGCTTGGGCGGAGTGATGTGTTTCTTTGCCTTGATTGATCCGTTGCTACAGGGGTTTCGACTTGGCCCGATCCCTCGCTGGTGCGCCTTGCCGCTTGGTTTTGTGAGCGGCATCTTCGGCGGAGCGTTCAACATCGGAGGTCCGCCAGCGGTGGCCTACGTCTATTCGCAGCCTTGGACGAAGCAGCAAATGATCGCCGCTCTGCAAGCGATGTTTTGTGTCAGCGGGATTTTACGAGTCATCCTCATGGGCAACGCCGGTCTGTTGGGATCGAACGTGGTTTTCGTTTTGAGTTGTTCGCTGATTCCCGTCTTGGCAGGAATTTGGTTGGGAGGAGTGTTGCTGGATCGAGCGGCTCAGTCGCACCTCAAATTTGGCGTGTTGCTAATTATGTTTGTGATGGGAATGAAATATCTCTGCTGGCCGACCACAGTGGTTACAAACACGGTGATTCCCGTTGTTACAACGGATATTTTGAAAGATTAGAAGAATCGTGTTGCGCCCCCGCGATCTTGTAGGAGAGGCAGAGTTGTCGTGGAGAAGGTTGTCCGGTCGCAGATTTTCGCGACGGATCGCCAGTCGCTTGTGAATGGCCTCGCCGAAATTCAGAAAGTAGTTTCATGTCTCGTTCGTCTTGGCTCCGTGAGTTCGTCCGTCGTGCGTTTGGTCAATCTGGGCATGTTGTTTCGCTGCGGGGAGTTCGGCGGGGATTGAAGGTTCGTAGTCGGGTGGCGGAGTTGTTGGAAGCTCGGCAGATGCCGGCGGCATTCGTGGTGACGACTGCGTCGGATGTCGTGAATGGCAGCGACGGGGTGCTCAGCTTGCGGGAGGCGATTACTCAGGCGAACGCGAATACCGACTCGGACACTATCACGTTCGATGCGTCGCTGAATGGGACGGAGATCGACCTGACCGGCGGCCAAATGACGATCTCGGAAAACGTGACGATCACCGGGAACGGGGCGGCGAACACGATCATTGATGCGCAGCAGGCGTCGCGGATTTTCACGGTCGATGGGACGGGCGGGACGAAGGCGGTGACGATCTCCTCGCTGACGCTGAAGAACGGAAGCGTGACGGGAAGCGGCGGAGCGATCGTCAATCGTGAGAATCTGACGATCAGCAATTGCACGCTGAGTGGGAACTCGGCCACGGGTGACGGCGGAGTCGTGGACACGAACGCCACCGTCAGCTTTATTGGTTGCACGATCACAGGCAACTCGGCAGTCAACGGTGGGGTGTCCGCGACGAACGGTTCCGTCTCTTTTTCAAACTGCACAGTGTCGAATAACTCGGCAACCAGCAGCGGAGGAGTCACGATCGGCAACGGGACTTACACGTTTTCGGGGAGCACGTTCTCATCGAACACGGCGAGCGGCGGTGGGGTCATCGGTGGGAACGGAACTTACACGGCGACCGATTGCACGTTCTCCGGCAACTCCTCGACCGGTTCGGGAGGTGTCGTCAGCATCAACTCCGAATTCACGGCAACCGGTTGTCTCTTCGCCAATAACTCCGCTGTGAATGGTGGAGCCTTGGCGGGCACAGGGGATTATTCGCTGACGAATTCCACGTTCTCTGGAAACTCAGCAACCGACAGCGGAGCGGCGATTTTCAGCAACTCTTCGGTGACGATGACAAACTGCACCGTCGCGAACAACCGCTCGGACTCTGATGGAAACGGGGCTTCGTTCGGAGGAGCAGTGGCGATGTTTCAAAGTGCGGCGGTCACGCTGAAGAACACGATCATTGCGGGGAACTTCGTCGGAACCGGTTCGACGGCCAGCGACCTTAGCGGGTCGGCGGCATCCGGTAGCTCTTACAACATCATCGGCCACTCCGGCTCGGCGGGGGGCTTGGCCAACGGGATCAACGGAAATCAAATCGGCGTGAGTCCGCTGCTTGGTTCGCTGGCGAACAACGGCGGGGCGTCGATGACGCACGCGCTGCTGACCGGCAGTCCGGCGATCAACGCGGGAAGCAACGCGCTCGTTCCGGGCGGACTCACGACAGACCAACGCGGGAGCGGTTTCAGCCGCGTCTTCGCGACGTTCGTCGATATCGGAGCGTTCGAGTCGCAGACATTCGCGCAGCAAGTCGTGATCTCGCCGGACGACACATTCACGAATGCTGCGACGATCACGTTTTCGTTCCAGTTCAACTATGACGTGACCGGCTTCACCGCGTCCGACGTGACCGTAACGAACGGCACGAAGGGGACTTTCTCGGCGGTCGATGCGAGGAACTACACGCTCGTGGTGACGCCGGTTGCCGACGGAGCGGTCGTGGCCTCGCTGGCGTCCAACGTCGTCAACGAAGGGAACCCGACCGCGTCCGCAACGGTCAACTCGGATCACGTTGCCCCGACACTGGCGATCTCTCCAAACGGAACAAGCACGAGGTTCGGCATCACCTTCACGTTTCAATTCAGCGAGGCGGTGACGGGCTTCTCAACTGCGGACATCACTCTCTCGCAAGGATCGTTTGGCAGTTTCACGACCGTGGATGCCGACACCTACGAACTGTTCGTCTCGTCGAGCGGCCTGAGCAACGGGCCGGTGACGATCACGGTCGGCAGCAGTACGGTGACGGACCTCGCTGGAAACGCGAACGCGACTGGTGGTACCGCGACGGTCACGTTCGACAACGTTGCCCCGACGGTCGCAATCACGCCGAATAGCGGCAACACCAACACCAGCCCGATCCTGTTTACATTCCAATTCAACGAGGCGGTGACCGGGTTTGTTACCAGCGACGTCACGGTGGTCAATGGCACGAAGGGAACGTTCACAGAGGTCGATTCTGACACCTACACGCTCGAAGTCACGCCGACCAACGACGGAACGGTGACGGCCACCGTCGGTGCGAATTCCACCACGGATGCGGCAGGCAACAACATCGCCTCGACCAGTGCCTCAGTCACGTCGGAGCGAAACGTCCCATCGTTGGCAATCAATTCCAATCCAGCGGCGACCAACGGCAGTGCCGTCACGTTGACGTTACAGTTCACCGAGCCTGTCACCGGCTTCGGCACCAGCGACGTCACGATCGGCAATGCGACCAAGGGAACTTTCACGGCAGTGGACGCCGACACTTACACACTCGTCGTCACTCCGACCGGAACGTCGAACATCACCGTCGATGTCGCGGCGAATACCGCTCAGGATTTGTTCGCGAATGCGAACACGGCGGCCAGTGCGACGATCACGTTCGATAACACGGCTCCCACGCTGGAGATCACACCCAACGGAACTTCGACCCGTAGTTCTATCTTCTTCTCTTTCCAATTCAGCGAAGTGGTGACTGGCTTTACCGCTGCGGACGTCACACTGTCGCAAGGGACGTTGGGAACGTTGACCACATCCGATGGCGGCAAGACCTACACAGCGATTGTCAGTTCGAGCGGCCTCACGAATGGGCCGGTCAACGTCAGCGTGGCGAGCAACTCCGTGCAGGACTTGGCCGCAAACGCGAACACCAGCGGAGCGAGTGCTTCGGTCACGTTCGACACTGTCGCTCCGACAGTCACGATCACGCCCAATAGCGGCTCGACGAATGCCAACCCGATCGTGTTTACATTCGAGTTCAGCGAGGCAGTGACCGGCTTCACCGTAATCGACGTCACGGTGACGAACGGCACCAAGGGAACTCTGACTGCCGTTGACGTCGACACCTACACCTTGAACGTCACTCCGACGGCGGACGGAACGGTGACCGCCAGCATTGCCAGCTCTCGGTTTTCAGACACCGCTGGTAATTCCAATTCGGGAACGACGAGTGCCTCGGTCACTTCCGACCGGAGTGCTCCGGGATTGACGATTACTCCCAACAGCGGCACGACGAACGCAAATCCAATCACGTTCACGTTTCAATTCACAGAGACAGTCACCGGCTTCGACGCGAGCGATATCACGATCGCGAACGGAACGAAGGGGACTTTCACCGCTGTGGACGGCGACACTTACACGCTGCTCGTCACGCCGACGGCGAACGGGACCGTCACCGCCAGTGTGGGAGCGAACGCCGCTCAAGATGCATTGACGAACGGCAACGCGGCGACCAGCGCGTCGGTCACGTCGGACATCTCGGTGCCAACGCTCGCGATCACTCCGAACGGGACGACGTCGAACGCCAGCACGCTCACGTTTACGTTCCAGTTCAGCCAGACCGTGACCGGATTCGCGACAGGCGATGTCACGGTGACAAACGGCACGAAGGGGACTTTCTCAGCCGTTGACGGCGACACCTACACGCTGGTCGTGACGCCGACGGCAGATGGAGCAGTGACGGTCGATGTCGGTGCGAACGCGGCGGTCAATTCGGCTTCGACCGGCAATCCGGCGGCGAGCGCGACTGTGACGAGCGATCGAACTGCTCCGAGCTTCACATCGTCTGCAACGATTAACGCCAACGAAAACCAGACGAGCGTAGTCACTGTCACGACGACCGATGTCAGCAGTGTGACTTACTCGCTCAACGGCGGCGCGGATGCGGCGAAGTTCAGCATCAGCAGCGGCGGCGTGCTGACGTTCGTGGCCGCTCCGAATCGCGAGTCGCCGACGGACAGTGGGACGAACAACGTTTACGACGTCATCGTGAAAGCGACGGATGCCGCTGGCAACACCTCGTCGCAGAACATCGCCGTCACTGTAGCTGACGTCAATGAATTTGATCCGGTCCTCAATGATGCGACCTTCTCGATTGTCGAAAACTCAGCAAACTCGACGGCGATCGGGACCGTGACGGCGACCGACGCCGATGCAACGAAGACACTCGCGTACTCGATCACTGGCGGGAACACGCTCGGAATTTTTGCGATCAACTCCGCGACCGGAGCAATCACCGTAGCGGATAACACGAAGCTCGATCGTGAGCAGATTTCGTCTGTCGTGTTGACCGTGCAAGTGACCGACGGCGGACCGGGAACGCCGCGTACCGATACGGCGGCGGTGACAGTCAACATCACCGGAGTCAACGACAACTCGCCGGTCTTCACAACGAGCAATGCCATTAGCATCGCCGAGAACACAACGGCGGTCGGAACCGTTATCGCAACGGACGCTGATCTTCCGGCGCAAACGGTGACGTACACAATCACTGGCGGTGCGGACTCGGCAAAGTTCAGTCTGACGACCGGCGGCGTATTGGCGTTCAAAACGGCTCCAAACTTTGAATCTCCGACCGACGTCGGTGCGAACAACGTTTATGAAGTGATCGTCACCGCGAACGACGGCAGCGGTCGCACGACGCCGCGAACGATCAACGTCACCGTCACTAACGCTAGCGAGTTCGCTCCGGTGCTGAATGACACGACGTTTTCGATTGCTGAAAACTCGGCAAATAACACGACAGTTGGCACGCTCGCCACGACAGACGGCGACGGGACCAACACGTTTACGTACTCGATCACTGCCGGAAACTCGCTCGGAATCTTCGCGATTAACGCCTCGACCGGAGCGATCACCGTTGCGAGCAACACGAATCTCGATCGTGAGCAAATCGCATCTGTCGTGCTGACAATTCAAGTCAGCGACGGCGGACCAGGAACGCCGCTGACTGACACGGCCGCCATCACCATCAACGTCACCGGCGTGAATGACAACTCGCCGGTCTTCACATCCAACAACTCGGTCAACGTTCCCGAAACAAAGACGTTTGTCACAACGGTCACTGCGACGGACGCAGACTTACTCGCCCAAACGCTGGCGTACTCGATCACCGGCGGTGCGGATCAATCGAAGTTCGGTATCACAACCGGCGGAGTTCTGTCATTCCTCACGGCACCAAGCTTCGCAACACCGACTGACGCAGACACGAACAACGTCTACGAAGTGAGTGTCACCGCCAGTGACAACAACGGCCATACGACAACGCAGACGATTAACGTCACCGTCACCGAAATTCCTGTTTACGAATTACTCGTCATCCGCATTAACAGCGCGACCAGTGTGACGGTCGAGCGAACTCTCGAGGGGAACACGACCACCGAAACACTCACTGGCAGCACAGCTCTGTTGCTCGATGACTTCGCGACCGCAGTCGACTTTGAACTTCCCGCTACGAATGACGCAGGAGTCACATTCGCCGATGTCACCGGAGCAGACGGTTTGATGAGGTTCACCGGAACGAATCTGCGGACGGTCACGTTCAATGTCACACACGCGACCTCGTTCCTCGTTCACGGAAACGGTGGTAACGATGCGATCAGAATCAGCAGCCTTGATGCGGCGTTCAACGCGAGCATCGAACTGCAAGGGGACGCCGGAAACGACACACTCGACGTCTCGGCATTGAGCCGTACTTCAAAGCTCGTCGGCGGTCTCGGTAACGACGTTCTCAAAGGGGGAACAGGCAACGACACACTGATCGGCAACGACGGCAACGATTCGCTCACGGGTGGCACAGGGACGGACATCGTCGTCGAAACGCTATCGGGCGTTGTGACCCTGAGCGGTTCTGCTCTCAAAGCGACAACGGGCAATGACTCGCTGTCGGGAATCGAACAAGTATCGCTCACGGGCGGAAGCAGTGCCGACAAGTTCGATGCAAACGCGGCACCCGCGACGATGAGCGTCACGCTGATCGGTAACGGCGGCAACGACACATTGATCGGCGGTGCTGCCAATGACCGACTCGATGGTGGAGCGAATGACGACTCACTGGTCGGCAACGCGGGTAACGACCTTCTTAACGGGGATGAAGATAACGATTCACTCACCGGAGGCGCCGGACTCGATTCGCTCTTTGGTGGCAATGGAACTGACCGAGTCATCGAAATCGGTAACTTCAATTTCACGTTGACCAACGCCAGTCTCTTGAGCGGAAACGGGACCGATTCACTCGACAGCATTGATGCAGCATCACTGACGGGCGGCGCCAGTGCGAACACGCTCAACGTGAGTGCCTTCACGAAAGGCTCCACGACGCTCTTGGGCGGAGGTGGCAACGACACGCTCATCGGCTCGAACGCTGGCGATGTTCTTAATGGCGAAACGGGAGACGATTCGATCACTGGCAATGACGGCGATGACGTGATCAACGGCGGGGCAGGAAACGACAAGCTCTTTGGCGGGAACGATGACGACTCGCTCACTGGAGACGCAGGCAATGACTCGTTCGATGGCGGTTCAGGAACTGATCGCGTCGTCGAAATTGGCAACGTGAACTTCGTCATCACTGCTGCCGGCCTGACG
>CAIJTL010000023.1 GCA_903823545.1 uncultured Planctomycetaceae bacterium | reverse complement strand
GCAGGGTGGGAAAAGGAACGGCAGTGACATCGTCGCCAGCTCGCGAGCTTGGCGACTCGCAGTAATAGAAGCTGAGGACTCGTTCGCCAGTGGCGACCTCGAGCGCTGCAATCACTTGCTCACATCGCTGCCGCTTGAGGCAAATCAAAGCCCTCGCGTTTGGTTGCTTCGAGGTCGCGTGTGGTCGGAGTTAGAAGGTTGGTCTGCTGCCAATACGGCCTTTGCAAATGCGGCTCGGCTCGATCCGTTCGATCCGGCGGCAGTGACCGCACAGGCGCGAGTCGCTCAGAAACTTGGCCATACCGATGTTGCACAAAAGCTGTTCGCGCGGGCACAAACCCTGGCGCGGCTGCTGATGCTCGTCACCAAGTCGCTGCAGTTCGCGCCGCCATCGAGCGACGCTTTGCGAGAACTCGAGAATCTGTGCGATCAACTGGAACAGCCGCAGTTCGCCGTGTTGTTTCGCGGAACGGCAGATTCCTCAGGCAAAGTCGTTGTTCCCTCGTTATCGCAAGACGCTCGAACGATGTTGACCGCTCCCTCACAGATCGAGTTGGCAATTCCGCGCGATGTCCCGGTACTGAAGGAATCAATATCGGCACCGAGTTCTTTAACCACAGCGTTAAAGGTTCGGGCTACCGTCCCTCGGTTCGTGGATGTCGCGGAGCAGTCGCGGCTCGACTTCATCGACCAGCACGTGCAATCGGACTTTCACTGGTTGATGGAGACGTTGGGCGGAGGAGTCGCAGTCGTTGACTTTGACGGCGACAACTGGCCGGACCTCTTCTTCACTCAAGGCTGCGAGTTACCCGTACCGAAGCACTCTGGCAAAACGGTGGCGACGCATCGGCTGTTCCGCAATGTCGGCGGAAAATCGTTCGAGGATGTCACCACCAACGCCGGCATGAAATATTTCGGATACGGACAAGGCTGCGTCACGACGGACTTCGACAACGACGGATTCGCAGATCTCTTGGTGTGTCACTATGGCGAGATCGTCCTCTATCGCAACCAGGGTGACGGGACGTTCGCTGACGTGACGCAAGCCAGTGGTCTCAATGATCATGCTTGGTCAACCAGCGCGGCATGGGGCGACTTCGATCGCGATGGCGATCTCGATTTGTACGTCGTGCATTACGTGCAAGCTCCGTTCGAGAAGCTGAAACCTTGTGGTCGTCCGGGGCACTACGAAGCCTGCCGACCACACGATTTCGCCGCCGAGCAAGATGCCATTTGGGAGAATCTCGGCGATGGCCGCTTTGCGAATCGCACGATTGATTCGGGAGTGATCGCGCCGGACGGCAAAGGGTTAGGAGTCGTCGTACGGGACTTCGATCAAGACGGCTGGCCGGACATCTTCGTCGGCAATGATACGACGGCGAATTTTTTATTTCACAATCGAGGACAAGCCGCGTCACCGTTTTCGTTCGAGGAGGTCGCACAAATCGCAGGCGTCGCGTTCGATGGTGACGGACGGCCAGAAGCCTGCATGGGGATCAGCAGTGCGGATGTTGACGGAGATGGACAGCTCGACCTGTTCGTCACGAATTTTCAAGACGAGACGAACACGTTCTATCGCCACCTCGACGGCGGCCTGCTGTTCGCCGACCAGACAGACCGCGCGGGGCTCGCAGACGCCAGCCGGCAGACCATGGGGTGGGGCAGTCAGTTCTTTGATGCGGATGGCGATGGCTGGCTCGACTTGTTCGTCGCCAACGGCCACCTCGTCGAGCCACCTCAGTTGCCGCAGTTCTTCGTGAATCGCGGACAGGGTCGGTTCAGCCTCGCATCCGAACGTGCAGGGGCATATTTCCAGCGGCCACAGTTGGGACGAGCGGTTGCCATCTGTGATTGGAACGGAGATCAAAAGCCAGACGTTGTTGTGACGCATCTCTCCAACCGCGCGGCATTGCTGGAGAATCGCGGACAGGGTCAGTTCCTCGAATTGCGTCTGATCGGTACGCAATCCAACCGCACGGCCGAAGGTGCGGTCGTGATGATCGGCAGCGGAATCGGGACGCGCATGTTTCCCGTCTCGTCCGGTGGAGGCTATTTCTCAAGCAACGAATCACTCGTGCGCATTGGCATGAACGATCGCCAAACAATTGATGAACTGACAATCCAGTGGCCGTCGGGGCGGACACAAACCCTCCGCGATCTGTCCGTGAATGCGAAACATTGTGTGATCGAGTAGATCTGCGAGTCGCATATCAAACGAAGAGATGATCGACGTCTCATACCGAAGGATTTTCTGCCATGGGATTCGCAATCGAAAGATTGATCCCAAGCGACATCGTGCTGGACCACGTCTTATTCAGAAATACCGGACGACTCGGGACGACACCAATCACTTCGGCTCGCCAGACGATCCGACGTCGTAGATATCGGGCCAGCCTTGCTCCAGGGCACACAAGACCGTTTTTGATCGGTCAACTGCTGGGCTCACAGCACGCAAGATCAGACCTCGGTATTCTGTTTCTTGCGAGCAGCAGCGAAGGTTGAGACAACGTGTCGACTCTACGGCTGGCTAATTTGTGAAGCGGCGTGATTAGTAGGGTGGGACCAGCGATAGCGCCGGCCCACCAATTCTCGATCAAATGGTGGGCCGGCGCTGCGCTGGTCCCACCTTACAGTTTTTGCAATCCGACGAATTAGCCGACCGTGGTGCTGACTCCCCCTCCACTGGTCGTTCGATCGCGGCAGACGATATTCTGCGTCGTCCGAACGTGTTTTCACTTTCACACGCACTTCAAAGGATTTTGACGACGATGCCAAACAGAGTTCTGGTTGCGACAGCTTGGTTGGTTTTCTTTTCAGTGCGGTTGGGTGTTGCTGCTGAACTCGCCGAGTGGCGGTCGTGGCGTGGGCCGCACGGAAATGGGAGCGTCGAACAGGGAAACTTTCCGATTCACTTTGGTGCAGAAAAATATCTCTGGCGTACTCAATTGCCGGGCAAGGGGTGCTCAACGCCAATTCTGCTCAACGGGATGATCTATCTGACATCACCGTCGGACGGGAACGACTCACTGTTGTGCTATGACTTTGACGGGAAAGAGAAATGGCGGTCGGCCTTCGGCAAGGAGAACACCGGCAAGCATCGCAACGGGTCTGGGAGTAATGCGTCGCCGGTCACTGATGGAAAGGCTGTGTTCGTCTTCTTCAAGAGCGGCACGTTCGCGGCGGTGGAACTCGATGGCAAGTTGCGGTGGAAGACCGATCTGGTTGAGCGATTCGGCAAGGACACTTTGTACTGGGATCATGGCACATCGCCTGTGCTGACAGAAAAGTACGTCATCATGGCGCGCATGCACGAAGGGGAGTCGTGGCTCGCCGCGTTTGATAAGGCGACCGGTGAAATGGCTTGGAAAGTCGCTCGTAATTACAAGACTCCCCAGGAATGTGATCACGGCTACTCAACCCCTGTTGTCATTCAATACCAGGGGAAGGAGTCGATCCTGGTTTGGGGTGCCGAACATCTCACGATTAACAACGCGACCGATGGGCAAGTGACTTGGTCCTGCGGTAACTTCAATCCTGACGCCAACAAATTGTGGCCCGCGATTGCGACGCCGGTCATCATCGGAGACATGGCGGTCATCGCCTACGGCCGCAACGATCGAGGCATCCCGCGACTTCATGGGGTCCAGCTCAAAGGGACCGGCGACGTCACAATGACAAATCATGTGTGGAAGCGAGACAACGTTGGCACGTTCGTCCCCACTCCGATTGCCTACAAAGGCCGAGTGATCCTCGTTGGCGATAAAGGGGAAGTGACGAGCATCGACCCCGTCACTGGTAAGACGATTTGGGAAGGTGCGTTCCCCAAGAGCCGATCGAATTTCTATGCCTCGCCGCTCATCGCCGGGGACAAACTCTACGCACCGCGAGAGGACGGTGTCGTCTTTGTTGCGAACGTCGCCAACAACAAACTTGAGTTGTTATCTGAGAACAACATGGAGGAATCCGTCATCGGCTCTCCCGTCCCGGCCTCGAACCGCATTCTCATCCGTGGTGAAAAGCACCTGTTCTGCATCGCTGGTGAGTAATACGGACCCAATAATTCGCTTCG
>CAIJTL010000022.1 GCA_903823545.1 uncultured Planctomycetaceae bacterium | reverse complement strand
CGGCATGGGCATCGAGCGAATCGGCTCCGAGTCCTCCATCAAGCAGATCGTTTCCCGCATTGCCAGCCAGCGTGTCGTTGCCGCCGCGACCAAGCAGTGAGTTGCTGAGTTCATTGCCGAATATCAGATCGCTGAAGTTTGTCCCGAAGACATTGTCGATCGCGTCCGCACTGCCAAGGGTCAATTTCAAATGGGTCGTCGTACTTTTCAATGCCACGGTTTGGGAGATGGTTTGCCCTAGGTCCAGTCGTGTGATGCCGACTCCCAGCGCCGAGAAGTCCAACGTGTTGACGCCTAAGTTGTCGCCGACCGCGATCGTGTCCGTGCCGAGCACGCCGCTCCCAGAAAACACAAAGCGATCGTCACCATCGACACCATTCAGACTGTCGTTGCCGGCGCCACCTTCCAGGACATCATCGCCACCGTTGCCCATCAGCGAGTCATTCCCCGCTCCGCCAATCAACGAGTCGTTTGCTGATCCGCCCACCAATGCGTCGTTGCCCGCCGCTCCGTCCAAAGTGACCGAGCCACTGAACTGCGCCGCGTCCAGCCGGTTGTTACCTGCTCCGCCTTGCAGCGAAGCGGTCTCGATGCTCTCCAGCGTGTCGGTTCCGACACCGGTCAGTAGCACATTCGTCAGCACGAAGTTGGCATTGGCGGATTCACGAATCGAATCTCGGTCGGCACCGCCATCGAGCACATCGTTCCCGCCGTTGCCTCGCAGCACATCGTTGCCCGATTCGCCTTTGAGCGAATCCTTGCCAGAACCACCGGTCAGCGAATCGTTCCCCGCTCCACCGAAGACCTGCGTGGAGACGGTGACGGCACCCAAATCAACCGTGTCGTCGCCTCCGCCCGCATTCACGACGACTGACGTCACTTTGCTGGCGGCGAATGTTGTGGCCACGCCGCTCACGCGAAGGTTGGACCCTGACTTGGTCACGGCAATGTTGTCGGCCTGATCGCTGCCGGTGATCGTCAAAACGCCGAGCTGAAGCACCGCCGTCGTGGGAACCTGTCGAATCTCCAACACCTCCGCCGCCGAGGCCGTCCGCTGCGGCTGTTGACTCCGCCGATTCGCTCGTGTCTTACGCGTGATCCTGGACCGAATCCCCGAAAGCCAACTTCGCAACGTCATGATTTTTCCCCGGATTGGATGGTGTTCTAAACGGACGGCTCAACCAGCGGCCGCCATGCGTTTCTTCCAGGGATATGCGCGGACTTGTCGGACCCTAACACGAATTTCAAAGACGATTCGGAATTCACTTCACGCACCGTCAATCGTCACAAAACGACAATGGCCAACGGAAAACAGTCTGTCTCCGCTAGCCATCGTTGATTGAAAATGAAGAGGTCGTCGTCAAAGGCTGACAAAGAACGTCCAAACGTACCTGCAAGCTGCCAGCTTGCCCGCCGAACTGCCACAAGCTGGCAGCTTGTGGCTACGGTTCTTTGTCGGCCACTTAGTCCCGCCATTGAATGAAATCCATTGCTGTTCGCCGGCGACCACTTTGCGAAGTGGAGCGATCCAGCATCTGTGCGTCCCGGCTGCGGAGCTGTGGCCATTCGCTCGGAGTGAAGCCAAATCCGGCACCGATCATCTCCGAAGGGTTCAACGCAGCGTCCGCCTTTGATCCGAGGAGCTCTTGTCGAAGTTCCGGGGCAGTGATCTCAACGAGTTTTCCATTTTCAAGGATGAAAAAGTGATCTTCACGAGATCGAACTCGGTCGGCAGCGTTTTGTGAAACGCTTTGGTTTGGGTCAATTCTTGATCCAAACTCGCCCGTCAGGCTTTCCGTTGGGCGATTTCGTCCGAGATAGTCCGGAGCAACAGCACTCTTGCGGTGAGCGTTCTCGCGTTCAAGATTGCTGAAAAAGTCGTTGGCTCCACGGGTGGAATCTTGAAAAATCTGGTCGATCCAT
>CAIJTL010000021.1 GCA_903823545.1 uncultured Planctomycetaceae bacterium | reverse complement strand
TTCTCGCTCTTGTTTCAGGTCTTTCACGCCATCCCGTCGATGACCAGCTCGAAGGGGTTGCCGGTGAATGCGGTGTTTGGAATGACGCGAGATTTCTTCAATATTCTGAAGACGCATCAACCGACGCATTGGGTTTGTGCCATGGATTCGCCCGGCGACGGAACTCGCAATGCGATCTATCCGGAATACAAAGCGAACCGCTCTGAGATGCCGGTTGATCTGCGTCCGCAGATTGAACTCGTGAAGCAAATCATGGACGGCTTCGGCATTCCGGCATTGCAGGTCGAAGGTTGGGAAGCGGACGACATCATCGCCACGCTCGCACGCACGGCGGCTGAGCAAGGTTGGGAAGTGCGGATCGTCACTGCCGACAAAGACGCGCGGCAATTGCTCAGTCCGCGCGTTCGCATCTTCAACATCCGCAAGAATACCTGGCTCGACGAAGCGGATTTGAAGGCCGATTGGGGAGTTCGTCCAGAACAGGTGATCGACTTCCAATCGTTGGTGGGAGACGGCGTCGACAATGTTCCCGGAGTGCCGTTGATCGGCCCCAAGAAGGCGGCGGCGTTGCTCGAACAATTCGGAACGCTCGACGAAATCCTGGCCAACGCCGACAAAGTGTCGGGCGACAAACTCAAAGCAAATCTTAAGCAATATGCCGACATCGCACGGATCAGCCGGCAACTCGTGACCCTCAATCAGCATTTACCGATCGAGACTGATTGGGAGGCGATGAGAGTCGGCAAAGTCGATGTCGCGAAGTTGTCGCAGTTGTTTCACGAATTCGGATTCCGACGGTTCATCGACGAAGCACGCTCGCTTCCGGCGGCACACAAGCTACCACACGCGGACGTCGTAGAAACAACGCCGTCTGATTCAAGCAAGTCGCTGTTTCCGGATACGCCGCTTCCGGAAACAACTGCCGCGCCGCGACACTTTGAACTCGTTGATACCGAAGCGAAGTTGAACGCGTTCGTCGATCAACTGAGTCAACAGAACAGCTTTTGCCTCGATGTTGCAGCCTCGTCGGCGAGTGCCACGCGGGCGGAGATGCTCGGCCTCGCGTTCTGCTGGGAAGCAGGTCGCTCCTGGTTTGTGCCGCTGTCGTGCGGCGAAACAACGATGGGTCAACTGACTTCGCTAGGTGAGCCGGTGGGCGTTAGCCTCCGGACAGCCGACCTGAATTCCGCCGAGATTGTCCGGGGGCTAACGCCCACCAGCTCACCTACGGAGATCTCTTCACCTCGGCAGCGGTCGCTGTTTGATGATGAGCCGGAAGCCGCTGACGCTACTAACCCAAAGCGTGAGCAAGGGCGAACGTCTCAAGAGATTTCGGAGACGGATTCGCAGAAGAGTTCCGAGGATGTACTGACTGAGTCGAAGGGAGCGCCCGCCCTCGCTGACGCTTCGGGTTACTTGGCTGGCGCTGATGCGGCTTTCGGTTCGAGCCATATTCTCGAACGCTTGCGGCCGATCCTCGAATCGGCAGCGATTGAACTTGGTAATCATGATCTCAAGTTTGATTTAATCATGTTGGAACGTGCCGGGATTCATGTTCGTGGACTCGGCGTCGATCCGATGGTGGCGAGCTATCTCCTGGAGGCAGGTGCTCGCAGTCACGATCTTGCGGCGTTAACGGACAAGTATTGTCAACACACGTTGAAACCGATCGCGGCGTTATTCGCTGAGAACGCCGATCGGTCGATTAACGCTGTCGCAGAATGGGCAACCGAGCGAGCAGACTATGCGTGGCGTGTTTCGCAATCGCTCGCTGAAGAGTTACGTCGCAATGACCTCTGGGATTTGTATTGGACTCTCGAACGACCGCTAATCGGCGTGCTCGCTGAGATGGAAGTGACCGGCATTCATGTCGATGTCGCCGAACTGCAACGTCAATCGGCGGACGTTTCGCAGCGACTGAATGAACTCATCGCGGAGATTCATCACGATGCCGGACACGAATTCAACATCGACTCGCCGAAGCAGTTGGCGAAGGTTTTGTTTGAAGAGCTTACGCTGCCGGTACTCAAGAAATTGAAGACTGGGCCAAGCACCGATCAAGAGGTGTTAGAAAAGCTCGCGCTCGTGCATCCGCTTCCGGCGAAGATCACCCAACATCGACAGCTCAGCAAGTTGAAAGGGACGTACCTCGACGCGCTCCCGACGATGGTCAATCCGCAGACGGGAAAGATTCACGCGACCTTCAACCAAGTGGTCGCGGCCACGGGGCGGCTCAGTAGCAGTGACCCGAACTTGCAGAACATCCCGATCCGCACTGCCGAAGGAGAGCGCGTTCGTCGCGCGTTCGTGCCGTCGCAGTCCGGTTGGAAATTCGTCTGCGCTGATTACTCGCAAATCGAACTCCGTATGTTGGCTCACTTCTGCGGTGATCCCGCACTCTGCGAAGCATTCGCAGCCGGAATCGACATTCACACTGCGGTCGCCTGTCAGGTCTTCAACATCCCGCCGACCGAGGTCACGTCAGAACAGCGCCGCATCGCGAAGGCGGTCAACTTCGGCGTGTTGTACGGTCAAAGCTCATTCGGTTTGTCGGAAGCGTTACACATCGACCAGGCCGAAGCGTCAATTTTTATCGACCAGTATTTCGCGAAGTACGCTGGAGTTGATGCCTACATCGCACAGACGTTAGTCGAGGTCGCTCGCACCGGCTTCGCGACAACAATCCTCAAACGCCGCCGCGCGATCAGCGGCATCCGTCCAGAACGCAAATCGCAGCTCAACTTGCCCGAACGAACCGCCATCAACACGGTCATTCAAGGCTCGGCCGCCGACCTCATCAAACAAGCGATGTTGCGAGTTCATTCGCGAATGCAGACCGAAAAACATCCGGGCCGTTTGCTGCTGCAGATTCACGACGAACTGGTCTTTGAAACTCCCGCGAGTGAAGTCGAATCGTTGATCGAACTCGTTCGGAGCGAGATGCAATCCGCCATGGCTCTGCGAGTGCCGCTCGTGGTCGATGTCTCGTCGGGCGATAACTGGCT
>CAIJTL010000020.1 GCA_903823545.1 uncultured Planctomycetaceae bacterium | reverse complement strand
TGGAACTAGTCCGTTACCACAGCGGCCGATCTGATCGAACTCTGCTGGGATCACCAAGTCGCCGTGGTGATTTATTGCGCCCCATTTTCCATCCATTTTTACGGCACAAAAACCTTCAGAAAACACGTCACTGTCATCAACGACCAATGGGAAAGCAACCTGCCCGTTACGGCCAATGAATCCGTGTCGATTGCTCTCAACGTCGAGGCAACAGGTTGCCAATCCCTCGCGGAAAGAAAAGACATAGTCGAACGCGAGGTGACAAATCACTCGCAAATCTAGATCTATCAGCCCTGAAAAATCTTCAGCTCGCACAAAGGCACGTCCTTCGGAAAACGAATTCGCTTTGACGAAGGTTGCTTTACCCACTTGAGCGCCAGTGAGATCAATGTAACGCCAACGTCCCGTACCGTCAGAACACACTGCTCGTTCCTCAAAGAACGGTTCGGCAAACCTGAATATACATGGGATCTGCCAATTGCCACTCGCATCAACGTATCCGTGTTTGTCGCCAATTTGTCCAATCGCTAGTCCACACGACATGAACCCCAAGTAGTCTAAATTCCACTCTCCAATGCGGTGTCCATCGGGTTGTAACACACCCCATTTGCCATCGCTCATCGCAATTCCGACGTCGTCGATGTCAAACTCACGCAACTCCTCAAATTGCGGATCTAGCAGAATCCGATCTGCACAAAGATCGTAAAGCCCCCAGCGATCACCATCTCTAACACAAATTCGATCTTTACGGAGCCACTTGGCGTAGTCGAACACACGATCGGTGAGCCGATTGCCAGATTTGTCGATGATATACCAGTTATGCGATGAGTTATATCTAATCGTCATGGTGTGCGACTGTTGACAAATACGAGTTTCTGCAATTTCAACCTTCGCGTATTTGATGGGAATCGTCACGCGATGAGCTAGTGAGTCGTCTTCCCAAACTCAATCTCCAGCCGCTTGTGGCCCGGGACTTCGAGCAAGCGAGGGTTGAGACCGAGTTTGGTCTGCACGGTGGTGTGAAGGTCACTCAAGCGTCAGATTGAGCGAACCATAATCCACCATCAATCGCCGCCCCAGCATCAGCCGGACTCCCAGCAAAATGTTTTGGCCGGAACTGGCGCAGACTTCGACTTCTTGAAGTTTGCCGAACCAATCGAGCCAAGCGATGAAGCTTTCGATTTCGGCTTCGCGGCCATCAGCCAGCGTCGATTGAATGACGGCGGACTCCCGAAGACCAAGGCGATTGATTTGATCCTTGGGCAAAACCAAGTTGCCCGTAAAGCCGGTATCCACCCAGACGTTGACCCGAGTTGCAGAACCATCGGGCGCATTGCGAACGTCAATCGGCAATAACGCACGGCCGTGTGAATCAACGACGCCGTTCATCATTCGAACCAGCCAATCTGCATTGCGGACTTGTGGCCGACCCGCATGAGGTAGCTACGGTGCCCCGGTTGCATCGCTCGTGCTTGCCGACTGGCTTCGACCATCGTCTGCCCCAAGTAGTAAGTCCGCGAAATTGGCTCGATGGCGATGAACTCATCGCGATGCTCGGCCTCTAATGCCTGCCGAAGTTCCGTTTCGTAAAACTCTTTTGCCTGACGGGCGATCTCTTCTGTTTCTAAGGCTTCAGGCATGACTGGTCTCCGTGTTTGCGAGCTGGTTTTACGTAGCCGTCATCGCTTTGCGTGACGAGCCGAAATTGATTCGATGGGCTTTTTTCAGATGATGACAAACG
>CAIJTL010000019.1 GCA_903823545.1 uncultured Planctomycetaceae bacterium | reverse complement strand
GAGAAAGGCGTGGTCATGAAAACGAGATGGACTCAATTGTGGCAGGATGAAGCGGGATTCGTGGTTTCCGCGGAGCTGATCTTCATCGCGACGATCGTCGTGATCGGCATGATCACCGGACTGACAACCGTTCGCGATCAAGTGGTTTTAGAGCTAGCTGACGTGGCTGACGCTGTTTCGGAGTTGGATCAATCCTTCTCTTACTCGGCGATCACCGCAACCGTCGGCAGCGTGGCGGGATCAACATTCAACGATCAACCCGACTTCTGCGAACAAGCGGGAGCCGGAGCAGATCAAAACGGTGCGGCGGGGACTCAGTGCCTCGTCATCACTGGCAGCGTGGGAACGGCGGAGTAAGTGGCGTGAGAGATGTGTAGTGCGGCTGAGTCGCAATGTGGCCGAGCCGCTCCGCGACTCGGCGTCGAATTGCGGAGCAACTCGACCACAAATTCTCGGAGAGTTTTGGGTGAGAAATAACGGAGACCGAATCATGTGGCTGAGGAACTTGTGGGACGATGAAGCGGGCGTGGTTGACGTGTCGTCGTACATATTTTTCGTCACCGTGATTTGCTTGGGAACGTTGTGTGGCTGGGTGACGATCCGCGACCAAGTGACTCAGGAGTTGGGTGACTTGTCGGTCGCGATGCAGAACATCGAACAAACTTTTTCATTGAACTACACGTTGGGAACGTTGGTGGTCACATCATCGTTCATCGACAACGACGCCGGTGACGGCGTGGCGGGAGCAGCACCGGCGGGATTGAGCCTGTCGGTAGCGGGAGCCGGGGAAGACTAGAGAGTTGAAGAGCAGAGATTTGTCATTGGTTATTGATCGTTGGTCATTGGTCATTAGCCGGACAAGAGAGAGATGGGGTTCAGATTTAAAATCTGGCATCTCATATCGGAAATCTGAAATGACCAATGATCAATGACAACTAACCAATGACCAATTTGTCCTAAGAAGAATCGGGGGCCATCATGGCAAAAGTCAGTTCTGGAACAATGACCGTCACGGTCTTCGCCGCTCTCGTCGGGCTGGGTGGCGCGTTTGTGGTTCGTCAGACAATGCAGCATCCGGCTCCAGTGGAAACGGCGGCACCGGCAGCGGCCCCAGCCCCTGTGATCGTGCCATTGGCTGCAATGGACTTGCAACCCGGGCGAAAGTTAACGCTCAACGACATCGCGCCGCGGCGCCTCACTCAGGAAGAGTTCAAGAAGAGCGAATATCGCAAACTGACGTTCTTGAGCAGCACAACTCAGATTCAAGGTCGTTCGTTGCGGAAAGCGGTTCCGGCCGGACGCCCGTTCCAACCGGACGACTTCTTTCCCGATGGAGCTGGTCCCGATATCGCCGATCGTCTGCAAGCCGGTTATCGCGCTGTGACTGTGCCGATCGAAAGTGTCGGTTCGGTCAACGGCTTCGCAGTTCCTGGATCGATCGTTGATGTCCTCTTCAGAGCCAAACCAGAAGGGGTTCGCCCTGCGGTCACGTTGACGCTTCTCGAACGAATTGAAGTCTTGGCATTCAACGTCAACACCACTCAAGGAATGCGTGATCCAGCACTCAATAACAACCAACAAACCGCAACAGTCACTCTCGCAGTGACTCCGCAGCAAGCGAAGATTCTCAAGGTCGTCGAAGGTCGCGGCGATATGTCGCTCACGCTGCGAAATCCGAAAGATGACTTCCAATTCGCACCTGTCGAAGTCGGCGGCGGAATGCGGCCTGACCTGCAACGCAAGACGAACGACTTGGTCCCGACTCCGGACGATGAGTTCCAAACGGTTCAATCGCGAAAGGCGAACGTCGATCCGAAGACTGATGCTGAAGTCATTCAACCGAAAACGGCTCAATCCTCAAATGCGGCCCAGAAACCAAGTGGTGTGGTGACGCCCAAGTTTGTTGTGGATGACCAAGCGGACGACGATCAAATTGCTGCTGCGTTAGTGGGAGCCATCGCCAAGGCGGACAACGAACTGACGGCTGACGGCAATGTTGACCGTTTAGTCGGGAACGCCAGCGAACGTCTCACGCTGGATGACTTGCTGGGGATCAAACCTGCTCCCAAAAAGCGAACGATGGAGGTTTACATGGGTGCCTCTCGCAAAGTCATCAACTTTGATGAGAACCAGCAAGACGTGAATGCTGACGCACCGATCCGCACTCCGGTTGTCGGCACACAACCTGCGTTGGCTCCGAATGTGAATACCGCTCAGACACAGTTTCAACGCTAACTGTCTGTTGAATTGTGGCGCACGCGGATCGCGTGCGTCTTTATGACCGCAGACATGCACGCGAGCCGCGTGCTCTACAAAACTCACGGGGGGGACGGATCGTGCCGTTCATTCAATCTCGAACGATGATGGTCGAACTTCCGGGCGTGTCCGCAGACACGTTCGAAGAGGTCGACGCCGCAGAGCTGGATTATCAGCGGCTAAAAGTTCGCATCCACGAAAAGCTCGTGGATTCTTTGGACTTGAGCTTGCTCGCTCACGTCTCCGAACAGGAACTCTCCGGTGAAGTGAAGACACTGGCTGCGGAACTGGTTGCGGAAGAAGTCCCCAAAACCAACATGGCTTTACGCGAACGCCTCGAAGCCGAAATGCTCGATGAGGTGTTTGGACTCGGACCACTTGAACCGCTGATGAGAGATGACTCGATCTGCGACATCCTGGTGAATTCACCGACTGAGGTTTTTGTTGAACGACGTGGGCGGCTGGAACCATCGGGCGTGTTGTTTGCTGATGAACGGCACTTGATGCGAATTATTCAACGCATTGTTTCGCGAGTCGGTCGTCGAATCGACGAAGTCAGTCCGATGGTTGATGCGCGTTTGCCGGACGGCTCACGTGTGAACGCCGTGATTCGCCCGCTGGCGCTTAATGGCCCGACGTTGTCGATTCGCCGCTTCGGTAAGCATCCGCTGCAAATTGAAGACTTGGTGGCGAAGCACTCGATCGAACAAGAGATCGTGGAATTTCTCGCCGCAGCGATCGACGCACGTGTCAGCTTTCTGATCTCCGGCGGAACTGGTGCTGGCAAGACGACGATGCTCAATGCGCTCGCCAAGTTCATCCCGAATGACGAACGCCTCGTCACGATCGAAGACTCTGCTGAATTGCAGTTGCAACATCGTCACGTCATCCGCTTGGAAACACGCGCTCCGAACAACGAAGGGACTGGCGCGGTTTCGCAACGTGAACTCGTTCGCAACGCCCTGCGTATGCGTCCTGACCGGATCATCGTCGGCGAAGTTCGCGGCTCCGAAGCAATCGACATGTTGCAAGCGATGAATACCGGCCACGAGGGTTCGCTGACCACGATTCACGCCAACGATTCACGCGACGCGCTCGCACGCCTGGAGATGATGGTCGCGATGAGCGGCTTTGAACTGCCGATTCCGGTCGTGCGGCAATACATCGCGTCGGGCATCTCGTTGGTCGTGCATCTGTCGCGGCTGAAAGGTGGCGTCCGCCGAGTCATGCAAGTTTCCGAGATCGTCGGTTTCGCCGAAGGTGGTTTTCACTTGGAAGACGTCTTTGGCTTTGAGCAAACGGGCATCAACGAACAAGGGATCGCACAAGGTGAGTTCTACTTCACGGGACATCGCCCGCTGTGCTTGAACCGTCTGCGAGCGTGCGGCCTGCGACTTTCCGACAGCCTGTTTGATAAACGCCGAATTCCAGTCAGTACGTAACTCATAACGTGGTGCACGCGGCTCGCGTGCATAAAGCTGTCGCGACACGCGAACCGCGTGTCGCCACAGATTCGCGTGTCACACAACCGGGACTTCAATCGTGGACATCACCACCATCTCGATCATCGTATTCGTGTCACTCACGCTGACAGCGTTTGCGGTCGGCATGTGGGTTCGCGACTTGTTCTTCGCTGGCGCGGGTGGTGGTTCGGCATCAATGCCACGCAAGCTCCGACGTATCCCAAATGTGTTTGATGCTGTCCCCGCGAAGGATTTCAGTGGTCG
>CAIJTL010000018.1 GCA_903823545.1 uncultured Planctomycetaceae bacterium | reverse complement strand
GCAATGCGACGGTCCGTCTCCCAGGGATCGCCACGCCGCCCAAACGCTTTCATGTGGTGGCAAGCGGTGAACGCAGACTGTCAAGAAGCTGCCGAGCGCCGCTCCATAGATAAACAGCCAAACTGCCATGAACAGAGGAGGAAGATCGTAGGGAATCACTGTGGCCTCCCACTGATCTGCTCTGCGTTTTCGTTATCACGGATTTCCGGAGGCAGTTGGTCTTGTAGTTGTGCAAACACCACATCAACGAGTTGCCCTGGATCAGCGGTGTCGGCCTCAACGACGATTGTCGAACACTCGCGATATAGCGGTTCGCGGATCTTCAATAAGCGTTCGATCTCGTCTCGACCACCCGATGCGGTGAGATTCGGTCGTCGTTGGCCGGTGGTCGGGTCCGTCGCAAGTCGTCGTTCAACAACATCGGCCGACGCTTGCAGCCAGATCACTGGGCCGGATGTCTTTAAATCGTTACGAGTCGCTTCATTGAGGATCGCACCACCGCCAGCGGCAACAACCAATCGATCTTGTTGCAACAACTCCGCAATCAACTCGCGTTCGAGCCGGCGAAACTCCGGCTCACCATCAGTCTCAAAAATCTGCTTGATCGTGCGACCGGCTCGGCGTTCAAGCTCGACATCAGCGTCTATCCAACACCACCCCAAACGCTGAGCCAACGGAGCAGCGAGTGTGCTCTTGCCGGTTCCTCGGTAGCCAATCAACGTGATGACCATTGGGGTTGAGTATTCTCTCAATTGAGGGAGATTCTGGTTTTGCGAGATGTTGTCGTAACGTACTACGTCATGATTCATGACGCCGACCATCACGCCAAAGACATCCCTTGTCGAATTACGGATTCAGTTTCACGGGCGAAAGCTCACGTCGCAGCACCTCTCGCATATGCTCGATCGGGGCGGGCTGTCCGGTAAATAAGACGAATTGCGCGGCAGCTTGTCGGATAAACATTTCCATGCCCGACACCGTTCGGCAATCTCGCTGTTTCGCTTGCTTGAGCAACATCGTGTTTTCTGGATTGTAGATGGTGTCGAAAACAAGCATCCCTTCACGCATCCAGTTATCAGCGAACGGAGTCTCTTCGACATTCGGATGCATTCCGACCGGCGTGCAGTTCACCAAAATGTCTGCGTACTGAGCCCCTCGGTTCTCCCACAAGATATGCTGACATCCGAGCCGCTCAGCAAGTTCTTTGGCTCTGGAGTGGCTGCGGCTAGCAATCACCAAGATGCCACCATTTTTCACAACGCCTGCGCCAATCGCCTTCGCAACGCCTCCGGCACCGAGCATTAATACCTTGCGGCCGGCGAGCACGAAGTGATGATCAGGGTCTTCGCCCAATCCAAGCGACATTGATTCTAGGGCCGCGAGATAGTCGGTGTTTGTCGCACGCCAATCTCCTCCGGCGTCACGCCACAAAGTGTTCGCGGCACCGATTGATTGCACCGATTCGTCGACGATCGGCGCCGTCTGAAGGACCTCTTCTTTATGCGGGATCGTCACGCTGAAGCCGCGAATATCGAGCGACTCAAATTCACGCAGCGTCGTTTGCAATTTGTCTTTGGGGACACGAAACGGAACATAGACCGCATTCAAACCAAGATGCTCGAACGCGGAATTATGAATCAGTGGACTGAGGCTATGGGCCAGTGGATCGCCGAGCACTCCAAACACCTGCGTGTCGGCATTGATCTTGTCGTATCGATAGAGATCTTTCATCTCGTCAAACGACAACTGCCCGGGAGCCAATTCACGATCTTTACTGAAGGTCGAATACGTCAGCGGACTGCCGTACTTACCGCAAAGAACACGGCTGGCCATCCCTAATTCACCCATACAAAAGCCCGCAGTCGGAATGCTGCTTTGTTTGACGAGCTTCAACATGCGGACCATGTCGCACGGAGCATTCGCCATCGTCACGATCTTGATGATGTCCGGATCAAGCTTCGCCATCTGAGCGTGGATCTCAGCCAAGTCAGGCGGCGTTTCATTGAAGTTGTGATAGCTGATAATTCGTTTGGTTGGACCGTATCGTCGAATCTGCGCCGCGACGTCCATCTCCAGATCGACGTACTCAACTCCTTGCACGATCGCTTGGCGGAGCAGCGTCTGCCGTTGCTGCTCGTCACCACGCCAGCGTCCTTTATCTTCGCCACGACGAATCGTCACGATCACCGGAGTTGGACGATCCTTAATGAGCCTTGCCAGATCTGGAAGGTGGCTCAAGTAATCCAACCGGAGTTCCACCAACTCAGCTCCGCGTTGGGCTAAGTTTTGATGCTCCAGAATCATCATCTTGTGGCGCGTTCGGCCTATGCTGACACAAATCATTTTGATGTGTGAACCTCTTCAGAGTGCGAAGTCAGAATTGCAGCGGCATCGTATCGGCAAAAGCGAGTCTTGCGGAGCGACAGACCACCTTAAGTTCTTCGCGTGAGGCAACACGCAGTGCAATGCGGCACATCGGCAAATGGTCACCTGCGGTGATAGCTTAAGCGATACGCCAGAAACTGTTCGCCAACGAGGATGACACCGAGCAAAATCAACAGCCAGTCTCGAATTTCGTGTCCGATATCTCGGCCAGCGATCCAAGAGAACTGTCCCGGTGCTTGAATCGTGACTCGAACTTTGTCGCCCAGTTGTTTCCGAATTAGTTCCGTACTGGCCAACGCCAAGTCACTTTCTTCAATGGGAAAGTTGTAGGTAATCCATCGCTCGAATGGGACTTGATTCAAATCGACCAGTCGAACTCGGTAAATCCCCGGCAAGTCAGTGTCACGGAATGTGGCCGTTAGTCGAAGGGAAGGAGATTTTGAATCGACGGTCTGAGAACTTGACTCGCCTTCACTATTCGAGTTTCGAGTTTCTGGTTTCGAGTTTTTAATTTCCTCCTTAGCACCTCCTGCATCGGGGGCCGCTTGCAATCGAACCACACGCTCACCTGCCGGATCGGGAGCGACGATATCCACTTGATCGGTGAACTCACTGGGATCGAGCGCCAGTTCAATCGGTTCCCCCGTAATGCGACGTTCGAGTTGACGATCGCTCCGAGCGATGTGCTTTTGCAATTCCAATTGAAGAACTACATAGCTCGCGTACTTCGCCCAGTTGTTCCACGTCGGACCACACGTCGTCAGGCACGTCACAATGTGCCCTTTTCCGAACCGATGGTGAAACATCAGCGGCTGCCGGTTGCGGAGCGATGCAATCGTTTGCACCTCGTCGCCACGAGCTTGATCATCTCGATTCCAACTCGCAGCGACCGGGAAAAACTTGGCCACGCGAGTCACATCGAGATACGGGTTTTCTTGCCCTTCAAAGACTCGAAAGATCGGATGCGTAGAAAGAATGAGATCAGGGCCAGAGTCTTCGACGATTGGTAAGTCACGTGGAGCAGCTTCAAGCGGCACAGGAAAGAGTCCATGCCCCTCTTTGAAAAGTGACTCGTTGTAGAAAGCAGGTTTAACGCTCCCGCCGACGAACCACGCGAGCCCTCCGCCAGCCGCCACATACTTCTCCAATGGGGCGACCGCGTCCGCTGGGAGATCAGAGACATTCAGCAAATAGACCGCTTGAAATTCATCAATCGGACGCCGACGTAAATAATCGACCGTCTCAATCTGTGGGGCGAAGCCAGTGATCCGTGGGTCCGCCGCAAGAGCATCGACGACATACGAACCTTCGTCGGCAGCCGGATCACCATCAATGATCAACACCTTGTGAATCGCCGAAGCCTCCAGCGATAACAATCGCGAATTGTCTTCGGACAACGAATCTCCTTCGAGGCTGACTCGCACGTCGTGTTTCTTGGGTGTATCAAAGACCAAATCGAATTCGCGCTCGACTGACTCACTTGCCTCGATCTTGTCGAAAGTCAGCGTTAATGGAAGCTTTTGATTGTCTTGATGAACCGAAAGCCGGACATCGGATGCCGCTTGCTCGCCGAAGTTTTTGGCAGTGACTCGCAGTCTCACGGGCACTCCTGCCGCTGCGATTTGCAGATCACCAGATAAGTCCGTGACTGCCAGATTTGGGTGGCGTAGCTCGACTGTCTTGGCAAAGTTCAGCGTCACGCCAGAACTGACCAACGCTTCTGCGGCACCGGATAATGCCTTTTGGTCCTGCCAATCTCGCTGTCGAAAATCAGAGAGCACGTGCAAGTGCTTCATCGAACCGCGTTCTTCTTTGTCACCAAAAAGCGTCTTCGCGGCATTCAGTCCATCGATTAACGACAATGTTTGGTGTGAGCATCGCAGGTTTTCCAGCTTGGTGTCCAATTCCGCCAATAAAGAATCGTTGACGTCTCGTTGGGAAAACAGCGGCTGTTCGGGGTGCGACAACAGGACCAAAGTAAAGACCTGAGTCCCTGGGCGTCGCGATCCTTCCGCCACCAGCTTCTTGACGACAGAGATTGCTTCACCAAACGCCGTCGTGTCACCCGCTCGATCACGCATTGATCCGCTGTCATCGAGCAACACCATGTGATGCGAGCGTGCTCCGCGAAACACCGACAACTGGCTCGGATCGAGGATCAATCGAGCAATCAGCAACATCAGTCCCAGCACTAACAGAATTCGCAGAAGCAACAAGATCAGTTGCTCTAGCAACACTCGCTTCCGGTTGCGTTGCTGACTGGCGAGCAAGAACTCCATCGCCGCAAATCGAACCCGACGATATCGCAACCGATTGATCAAATGAATGACGATGGGCGACGCGACGAGAGCCGTGCCAGCGAGCACGAAGGTCGGATTCAAAAAGTATTGCAGCAGCCAGGATGGCATGGATGAAACTCGAAAGCCGAAGTTCGAAATCCGAAGAGAGAAACGGTGGCGAACTTCGTCGGCAGCAAAAAGAAAGCGGGGACATGTCCCCGCTTAGCCTCATTGTTCCCGTCAATGAGCCGCGTGTCCGTGATCGGGATGGCCGTGGTTATCGTTGTGTCCGTGAGAATCACCGTCGTGCCCATGATCATCGTGGCCGCCGTGAGCGTGTGGGTCAGGCATTTCGACAACGCACCACTGTTGGCAGCAGCCAGAAAGCTGCACGCTGCCGCAGAGAAACATCATGACGAACAACGCCGTGACATAGACCAGCTTGCCGACGAAATTGCTGACCGTCAGTCCCAAAATGTGATGGCTTCCATCTGCGGGGGGGGCGACCGATCCCCAAATCAAAACCCAAACTGCTCCGATCAAGAACAGGCCCAACAGCCCACCTTTGTTGATCAATACGTCGCGCAGCTTGGTCCAATTCACCGCGCAAAGCCAGAAGCTGATCCAAACCGCCAGCGGAAACCACGGGAGGGCAAGCCCCACCACGGCCCGTAATAGGCTCCATACGGCCAAAATCAAATCACCAAGGCTGGCAAACAATTCCGTCATCTGAACAGGCTCCATTTGAAGCAAAACAACTCAAATTGAATCGAACCGACATTAAGTCGATCGCTGCGATAGGTACGCGGTCGCAACAAGGCGGATATCAAAGTGGTTCGCGTGGCAGCCGTCAACGCCCGCACCAAGAACATCGCAAAGTCTTTGCGTGACGTCTCCTTGAACTCGACCAACTAAGTGTCGACGAAATGCTTTTGGTATTTGATCGGCCTTCAATTCCGCACCATTCCCAGCCGGTGATTCATGTAGTGCAACAAGACGGCGTCGATATGTTCGCTGGTTCGAATCGTGCGGTAGTCGATGACTTGTTGGGCACAAAAACGGCGGAGTTCGTCGAGGTATGCCTGCATGGCGGCCAAGTATCCCTCTCGCAGAGAACGTGGATCGCAGAGAACGTCACCGAGTTCCTCCATCCCTTCGAATTTCGTGGTGCCGGCGAAATTGAAATCAAGCTCTTCGTCATCAAGGACATGAAAGACCAGCACGTCGTGGCCTCGATGCCTTAGGAGTTTTAAGCCCTTGAATAACCCAGGACGTGGCGCGAGCAAATCGGAAACGAGCACGATCATCCCTCGACGGCCTTGCTCTTCAGCGACATGCCGCAGGACGTCGAACATGTCGGTCTTCTGTTGCGGTTCTTCGGCTTCAAGGGCGGCGAGGATGTCGTTGAGGTGTGTGTGCTTGCTGTGCGGCGGAACCTTCGTCCGGATCGACTCATCAAACGCGACCAGCCCGACGGAGTCTTGCTGTCGCAGCAGTAAGTACGCCAACGTCGCCGCAATCGTGCAGCCGTAATCGTATTTTGTCGTGGCTCCGCTGCCGAACTTCATCGATTCGCTTAGGTCCACAATCAACGTCGTCCGCAGATTCGTGTCTTCCTCGTACAGCTTCACGTAAACCTTGTCGGTCTTCGACCAAACCTTCCAGTCGATCCGCCGCACATCGTCGCCGGGAACGTACTCGCGATGCTGCACGAACTCGACGGACTGCCCGAAGTACGGACTTCGATGTCCGCCCGACAAAAAGCCTTCAACGATCTGACGCGCTTTGATCTCCAGCCGCGCAACACGAGCGATGACTTCAGGCTTCAAATGTTTGTGAGTTGTCTTCAAGAGTCAGCCTGCCCTTCCGGTTCAGCGAAGATGTTCGCTCGCGGATCAAGTTTTAGAAACGCTCGCAGCCGCATCACCAGCCAACGTTTCTCGTTGTCGCTGAGCATCGTACCGAATCGAGCCTCATCGTCCGAGCCTTTCACGCACAAAGTTGGTTGCGGTGTTGATCCGCTCCACTGAGTGACCACCAGTTGAACGGTCGGTGTCGATCCGAGCTTGATTGGCTGGATGCGACGCAACCCGAAGATCGTTCGTTTCACGGTCAGGCATCCCTGTGAAAGCTCAAGATCAACCGTTTCAAACAACCGTCGAATCCAAACACACAGAACGACAACCGTCAGCAACCAACACGCGCCGCAGATCACGAACGGTCCCCACCCCATATCGGGCACCACGAAAAACCAAAACAAACTGAACGCGACCATGAAGAGAGACATGCCAATCGAATTCCAGCCAAACGACACAACGGCAGGGCCGCCGGCGGCCCTGCGAATGAGAAGGTCGGATTCACTGTCTTCGGAGACGGGGATCAAACCTTCGGGCGGGGAGTTGCTGATGCCCGTTTTCAGGTGGCGAGTGGGCGACTCGCTCAGCGGCACACGCAATTGCTCGATCTCGACGATGTCCGCTGAGCGAAGCTGGGGCGAGTCCTGTTCTCGCCGGTTCATCTCGTCTGCATTCGTCACGGCTTGGTTTTGCAGCCAAGCGTGAATCTGTTTCCGCAACCAGGGAAACTCATACGGTTCCGCCAAGAGCGACAAACTTCCCGACGGCCCCCAAATCACAATCGTCGTCGATTTGCTGCTTTCCTTCAGAACCGACTCATCCGTCGTCAATCCGCTGCCCGACCCAATACCAACCGTCTCGTCGTTGACGTCAACCAATTCATGAGTCGCTTGATGAAATGACCGCGTTCGCAATGTGATCCGGTCATGCTCAAGAATCAGCAAATGTTCCGTGTCGAGCAACGTGCGCGACCGCCAGATCACCCAAACCGGCCCCACAATTGCCAGCAACAAAAAGCCGCCCCACAGCCACGGCACATGAACTCGGCCATTCGGAACGATCAGTGGCAGGCAAAGAACACCCGCCGGAATGAACAGGCTCACTGCGCAACCGAGGCCCAGTTTCAATCCGCCTCGCTGCGAGAGCAGGATGACTTTGCGAGCATCCGAGTCTTCCAGAATCGGCAGTTCTTTGAGCGGTTGCTTGTCACTCGCGGAAAGTAACGCGTCGTCGCTCATGATCAGTCACCGGTGACTTCGAGACCAATCAGTTCGTTGCGATGACGTTCGCGTGAGCCACTTCTGCTGCGTACTCCGCGAGCACTCGTTCGGGCGGCGAGAAAACAATTTGGCCGTTTTCACAACTGACCGCTGGAAAGCCGAGTTTGGCGTTGCGAACCACTGCCTCGCGGGCAGCGCGTTGACATATTCGCTCAAACTCAGCGTCGGACATGTCGAGCGGCTTCGGTTCGGTACGTTGGATGGGTTGGATCATGAATGTGGTCCTTGGCAAAAACGTGCCCATGTTTCCTGATTCAAAACCGTTGCGACGTTCATTTGATTCCCCGTCGCGATGAGTTGATATCCGCTGTCACGCGAATTATCCACGACGCGCCATTCATCGGCAATCGGTTGGTACAGCCGCAAGAAGTTCTCCCAACTGCGAACGTACCGCGATCGAATGGTTGGCTCCGGGATTGAATGGCCTCCCGTTTGAACGCGAATACGGACCCTCTCAACTGCGAGATCGGCACAGTTAAGCCACGAGTAGAACAAGAAAACACAATAACCTTTTTCACGAAGACCACGCAGCCAAGTGGCGTAGGTTCGGCCCGACAGAGTTGTTTCAAACGCGAAGTCCTCTTCTGCTTCAGCGAACTCATCCAATTGTTTGAGCATCAAACGTCCGGCCTGAAGCGCCTGAGTCTCAGGGGCAAGGCCATTCAAACCTTGTGCGATCGCATCTGCATTCACGAACGCCTTTGAATGCAGAATGTCGGACAATAGCGTCTTGGAAACTGTTGTTTTGCCGGCTCCATTCGGACCTGCGATGACAACGACTTGCGGCATGGTTCAACTCCTTAACAACTGGAGGTGGACTACGAATCCGGTCTCATGCCGCGAAAATTTTCTGGAATCGCGGATCGCGGCTGAGTTCGCCTTCCTTTGCGGGAGTTCCTTCAATCAGGCGGTCGATGACGCGGTCGGGGGTGATTCCTTCGGATTCGGCGGCGAAGTTGAGGACGATGCGGTGGCGGAGGACCGGCTTGGCCATTGCTTGGATGTCGTCGGTGCTGACGTGCATGCGGCCTTGTAGCAACGCTCGGGCTTTGCCGCCGAGGAGCAAGTATTGCACAGCTCGCGGACCAGCACCCCAGCTCAGCCATTCGTTGATGAAGTCGGGCGTTCCGTCTTGTCGCACACGGGTTTGACGAGTCAACGCGAGTGCGTATTCGACAACATGATCAGTGACTGGAACCTGTCGCACGATGCGTTGCAGTTCGACGATCTCATCGTCCGAAAGGACTGCCTTGATCGTGTCGTTGTGCAAACTCGTAGTTTGTTTCGCAATCTGCTTTTCCTCGGCGAAGCTTGGATAGCCGACGTGGACTTTGAACATGAAGCGGTCTTGCTGAGCTTCTGGGAGCGCGTACGTTCCTTCTTGCTCGATCGGATTCTGCGTGGCGAGCACGAAAAAGGGATCGGCCAGGATGTGTCGCGTTTGGCCAACGGTCACTTGTCGTTCCTGCATCGCTTCGAGCAACGCCGCTTGAGTCTTCGGAGGTGTGCGGTTGATTTCGTCTGCCAGGATGACGTTGTGAAACAGCGGGCCGGTGATGAATCGAAATTCTCGCACGCCGGTCGACTTGTTTTCCTGCAAGACCTCCGTGCCGGTGATGTCTGCGGGCATCAGGTCAGGAGTGAATTGAATTCTTGCGAACGACATCGACAGGCAGCGTGCCAATGTGCTGATCATCAACGTTTTGGCGAGTCCTGGCACACCTTCGAGCAAGCAGTGTCCACGACAAAACATCGCAATGAGCAACTGGTCGATCACATCCGACTGCCCCACGATGACCTGTGACATTTGCTCGCGAATTTCGCGATACGCTTTGCTGAGCTTGCCAATCGAGTCCGGTACCTTCTCAGCCGCTTTCAGGTCATCAGTCATTGAGTCATCCCAATTGGAAGTGAAATCATTTCAAATTCGCACGAGGCGTCAGCGAGTAATTTCGTCTCGATCTTCTCGCTGACATATCTCGCACACGTTCGCCCGAAACAATTCCAGTTCAGGGTTTGTTTAATGCGAATCGCATGGCCGACGAGTGGCTGGCAGAACTCTAGCGGTGCTCCGAAAGTCGAGCCAGTGTTGTCCGCTCATCGCGAAAATCGACTATTGAAATCGCCTGCGAATCGATCCTCGCATGTTCGCGACCTGTTCCGGATTCTGATCTGCGACGTCGTTGACTTCCCAAACGTCTTCCGGTTTGAGGAACAACTGGCAAGAAAAACCAGTCGCGTCAGTTCGCTCGCTGTCGTGATCCTCAATGCTGCGAGCAGAGTTAAGCAATTCTGCGAAGTCTCGCTCGACCAATAAAAAATCACGAGTCCGCATCGCGGCATGACCTTCGTCGTCGCGAAGAAAGACCGCATTACGGCCAACGAATTGTTCGTTGAGAACTAACGGCAGCAGACTTCTCGCGTCATGTTTGCCAGCAACGACCTCATCAATCTGTTTTGAGCCGAGGTTAAACCAATCTAAGAGTGTTGGCAGAATATCGATCGCCTGAACCAATTCTTGACGACGGCTTCCAACTGAATTTGTTCCTGACTGGTTTACCAACAATAGCGT
>CAIJTL010000017.1 GCA_903823545.1 uncultured Planctomycetaceae bacterium | reverse complement strand
GGAGTAAATCGCCAGCGACGCGGAGGTGTTACCGGTCGAAGCACAAGCCGCGACTTTCGCGCCAACCATGTGCGCGTGTGTCGAAGCGGCGGTCATGCCGTTGTCTTTGAAGCTGCCCGACGGATTGAGTCCTTCGTACTGCAACAACAATCGGCCCGGCTGAAACCCAGCATACTTGCCGACACCAACAGAGGCCTGCAGGACTGTCTGCCCTTCCCCGATGGTCACGATCTGCTCATCGCGTGCGAACGGCAACAGCTCTCGGAACCGCCACACACCGCTGAAGTCCAGAGGATTACGGCGCGTGCTCCAACGAGACTCAAACTGTTGAAGTGAACCCGGCACCGGGACTCGATCCCAGTCGTAAGCGATGTCGAGCAAGTGTCCGCATTTGGCACAATCAACGAGCGTTTGGCTCACAGAGTAAGTCGCTCGGCAGGCGGGGTTCATGCAGACTTGATGGGCGAGGTCAGAGGAAGTGGTTGAGGAAATGATGTCGCTCCCGAATCGAACAAAGCCAGAAATTGGACGATGAAATCATGCTAAGACGTGACGCAAAAGATAGCGTAATCCGTCGAAGATAACTCGTGTCTCGGTTCGAAGATTTCAGCGGCGGTCAAGGACGAGCTAATTCAGGCTCGGATCAAACTGCAAGACCGCTTCAATCCGCTTGGCTTCCTGATACCGAAGCACTGCTTGTTCCTGAAGCGGTACCGCATCGATTCGTTCAAAGCATCGCACAGCGCGACGCAAAGCGTTTGTTGATCGCCGAAAGTCTCCGAGAAGCCGAAGCAATTCAGCGAGATTCATGAGGTCGGTCCCTTCTCCTCGTTCGTCAAACATCAGCCGATGCAGCTTCAACGATTTTCGTAGCCAGCGGACTCCCCCAACGAGATCGCCACGAGCAGCGGCCACGAGACCGAGATTCCCGCAATCAATCGCCTGAGCTTCTAACGATCCACGCCACTCCTCGATCGCGAGCGATCTTCGCCAAAGTGTTTCCGCGATCTCGAAATTTCGACGGAGAAACTCATCGCAACCTCGGCCAGACAAATCGCAAGCAAGCCGAGCAAGCTCGTCATCTTCGCGGCCTCGATCTACCGATGCACGGCGTGCCCACCAAGCAATCGACTGTTGCTGCCAGCTCTGAGCGTTCGCCGAATCGCCATACTCGCGGCAAGCGACCGCAAGATTTTGGCAGACAACCTCTGCGAGTTCCGCGTCGTTTCGTTGCAAAGCAGTCTGGTGTAACCGCCGAAGTTTGGCGATCGCCTTGGGCCAGTCAGCAACAACTAGATCATCGCTTGCAGAACAGACTTCCTGAGTCAGTGACGCCTTGTGGCAGGCAGTCGCAAAAACACCGCCGGACTCTTTGTTGGCTGACTCAGTTGCGATTGAAGTCGAACCAGGATGAATTCGCTGCGACGACCGAGGAAGTTCAAAATTGTGTGGCACTGTGTAACGCTCCCGCACTTGAGTGATATTTGAGAGCGAGCGTGCGCGGCGTTACGGGGCGGCAGGATAACGATTTTTCCGATTGCGTCAATTTTAACGATTACGCGATTACAACAGTGGCGCGACGCGAAGTATGTTCCGACTCGAAAATGTCGTCAGGTAGCGTGCTGCCAATTCGGCAGCGCTTTCGCAATGAAGCACTCACACGAGCGAGCGTTGGCAGCTTGTTCTCTTTTGATGAAAATCACAACTCTCTGCGAATTCGGGTGTTGCGGAAAGCGTCCTCTTTGGCCCGCGATTCGCTGCCAGCGGCGGAACCCCCAAGCTGTCCTGTTCGCTCGGGTGAGATCCCGTTCGTAAATGTTGTTTTTGAGACTGAGGAGACTCTGATGGCCAAGTCCGCCGTGAAGTCGAAGACGGAAAAACTGGTTCCTCTCGGGGACCGAGTGGTGTTGAAGCGTGCTGAAGCTGAGAAGACGACGCTCGGCGGCATCGTTCTGCCGGATTCGGCGACAGACAAACCGCAACGCGGTGAAGTCTTGGCTGTCGGCGAAGGATATGTTCGTCGCGATGGGACCAAAATCGCTTTGACAGTGAAGGCTGGCGACCTTGTGCTCTTCAGCTCTTACGCGGGCGATGAGATCAAGGTGGGCGACGAGACTTATCTGTTGCTCCGTGAGAGCGACATTCTCGCAACGTTTTAATTGATTCGAGGGGGCGGAGTTTTGGTCCGTCCACACTGAAATTTGGCGAGCGGCAAGTTCGCCGTGCGGTTTCGCAAACAATTCAAGTCCGATCAGAGGAGTGTTCCACATGGCCAAGATGATTGCCTTCGATCAAGAGGCGAAAGAAGCAGTTCGACGCGGTGTGAGCAAACTTGCCCGCGCGGTTCGCGTGACCCTCGGCCCCCGTGGCCGAAATGTCATCATCGAGAAGAGCTTCGGCTCACCGACCGTCACGAAGGACGGTGTTACCGTCGCTCGTGAGGTTGAACTCAGCGACAAGTTTGAAGACATGGGAGCTCGTATGGTGAAGGAAGTCGCCAGCAAGACTTCCGACAATGCAGGCGATGGAACCACCACTGCAACCGTGCTCGCTGAAGCAATCTTCATTGAAGGCCTCAAAGCGGTCGTCGCCGGTGTCAATCCGATTGACATGAAGCGCGGCATGGACAAGGCCGTCGTCGACATCACCGAAAAACTGCACGGCATGGCCACAGAGTGCAAAAACAAAAAGGCCATTGCCCAAGTTGGTACGGTTGCTGCCAACGGCGACGAAGAGATCGGCAACATTCTCGCCGAAGCGATGGATCAAGTCGGTAAGGATGGCGTCATCACCGTCGAAGAGAGCAAGAGCCTGAAGACCGACTTCGAAGTCGTTGAAGGTATGCAATTCGATCGTGGCTACCTCAGCCCATACTTCGTCACCAATTCGAACACGATGGAATGCGTCTTTGAAGATGCTTACGTCCTGATTCACGAGAAGAAGATCACCAACATTAAGGACTTGGTTCCTGTGTTGGAGAAGGTCGTTCAATCGGGCAAGCCGCTGCTGATTGTTGCTGAAGAAGTGGAGGGCGAAGCTCTCGCGACTCTCGTGATCAATAAGTTGCGTGGCACGTTCAAGTGCGTCGCTGTGAAGTCACCTGGTTACGGCGACCGACGTAAGGCGATGTTGCAAGACCTCGCGATTATGTGCGGTGGCACGGCGATCTTCGAAGACCTGGGAATCAAGTTGGAAAATGTCCAACTCAGCGACCTCGGCCGTGCGAAGAAGGTCATCATCGACAAGGACAACACAACGGTTATCGAAGGCTACGGCAAGACGGGCGATATCAAGGCTCGCATCGATCAAATCCGTCGTGAACTCGAAAGCAGCACCAGCGACTACGACAAAGAGAAGCTCGAAGAACGAGTCGCGAAGTTGTCCGGTGGTGTGGCTCAGATCAACGTCGGTGCCGCAACCGAATCCGAAATGAAGGAGAAGAAGGCCCGCGTCGAAGACGCCTTGCACGCGACTCGTGCAGCGGTCGAAGAAGGCATTCTTCCTGGTGGTGGTGTCGCATTGCTTCGTGCTTCTGGCAGCGTCAAAGCCAAGGGACTCAAGCAAGACGAAGAAGTTGGCTACAACATCATCCTCCGAGCCTGCCGTGCTCCGGCGACGCAAATCGCCGACAACGCTGGCGTGGACGGCGGCGTGATCTGCGAGAAGGTTCTCGAACTCGACGGCAACAAGGGCTACAACGCCGCGACCGGCAAGTTTGAAGACCTCGTCAAGAGTGGCATCATCGACCCAACCAAGGTGACTCGTTCCGCATTGCAGAACGCCGCCTCGGTCTCGACGCTGCTGCTCACCAGCGACGCCTTGATCGCCGAAAAGCCGAAGGACGACAAGAAGTCCGGCGGCCATAGCCACGACGAAGACATCTACTAAGCAACGACGGTTTAGCCGTCCTCAGCAGAGATAGACCACTGTGATTAGAACAGCCCTCGAACGAGTTCACTCGTTCGAGGGCTGTTTGCTTTTGTGGATGAAGAGTCTCATTTGGTTGATGCGCCAAATGAGTTATTCCAGCCAATGATCCCTATAAGCTGCTGTCGGAGCGTAAGGGGTTGCGTTGTGGTGGACTTTCCCACGTTTTGTGGGCGCTCGATGAACAGCGTCTCCTCGAACGAAAGGAGAGTTGTCGATGTCAGAACCTCGTCGTCATTTTACTGTCGAGTTCAAGCAGCAAGCAGTTCAGTTGGTGATGAAGGAAGGACTGTCGGTGGCGGAAGCTGCTCGGCGTTTG
>CAIJTL010000016.1 GCA_903823545.1 uncultured Planctomycetaceae bacterium | reverse complement strand
TAACGGGCTGTTGAAAGACGATTCCCGGGGCAGTTTGTGCACTTTTCATGAAGGCTTGTTCATTGGGAAGCGTTATGCAGCAGCCCCAGGAGTTGGGGGCTAAAGGGGACCGGGGGACCGTGTCCCTCTTTGTCAACAAGCTGCTGACGGACAAGCCCGTTGAACCATTTAACGAAGAAGGGAAAGACCATGAAAGTCGAACTCATCGTTCCGGTTGCACCCGATGGCGGACAGACCAAGGCGGTGTCCAGCCGCATGCCCAGCCTGCGTGGCAAGGTAGTGGGCCTGCTCGACAACGACTGGAGCAGCTACGATTTGTTTCTGGATGGCATTGAACGTCATCTGAAAGGGCAGGCCGTGAAGGATGCCCGGCGCATACATCATCCGCAGCGTCGGAATGTGCTGCCCAAGGCGGAGCTGGATGCGCTTGCCAAACAGATGGACACCGCGATCGTCGGCCTCGGCGCCTGAGGCGGTTGCACGGCGGCAGTTGTCGCCCATGGCGCTGAGCTGGAGCGCAGAGGCATACCAGCAGTGGTGATCGTCACCGAGGCCTTCGTTACGCTCGCCAGGAGTCTGGCGCGCTCGCGTGGCTGTCCGGAGCTTCCCATGGTGATCCTTCCCCATCCCTTCGAGACCCTTTCCGGGGCCGTTGTGGATCGTTTCGCCCGGGACAAGTTCGCCGAAATCCTGCGCAGCCTGACGGGCAGCGGCACCGGTACGCCGGCTGGCCATTCATCTGATGACGTGACGGACTGAGCATGAGCCTGGCAGAACACATCTTTCTCGACGATGACCTGGAAGGCATCATCGACTTCATGGAAGACAACGGTTGGTCCGACGGACTGCCCATCATTCCCCCCACGGTCAAGCGGGTCGATGCCATGCTGGCCGCCCTGGGTCGGGACCGTTCCGAGATCATTGCGGTGCTGGCTCCGCGCTATGGCGAGGCCACGCTTGAGCGCATCGCTGTCAATGCCGTGATGGCCGGCTGCCGACCGGCCTATTTTCCGCTTGTCGTGACGGCCGTCGAGATCATGGGCCAGCCGGAGTTTCCGCTCCTGCCCATCAACACCACCACCAATCCCGTGGCCATCATGTGTCTCATCAACGGGCCGGTGCGCAACGAGCTGAACATCAACTGCAGCTTTGGCCTGCTCGGGCCTGGCTGGCGGGCCAATGCCACCATAGGCCGGGCGATACGCCTGGTGCAGCTCAATATCGCCGGCTCCATTCCGGGTCGCACGACCATGTCCACCCAGGGCTCGCCTGGCCGATACACGATGTGCTTTGGTGAATTCGAGGAGAAGAGTCCCTGGCCGCCCTACCATGTCGAGCAGGGTTTCGATCCGGAGGACAGCACGGTCACGCTGGCAGCGGTGACTGGCACCACGCCCACTTCGGACACCTCCAGCAAGACCGCCGACGATCTGCTTATCACGCTGTCCGGGACGATGGAATGGTCCGGCGTGCAGACACTTCGCTACGGCGAGGGCTATGGATGGTTGCTGCTCAATCCCGACCACGCGGAGATCCTCGGCATTCGAGCCGGCATGAGCAAGGCCGAAGTGCGCCGGCAGTTGTTCGAGCGGACCAGCCGGTTTCCGTTGGAGCGGCTTGCGCCGTGGGAGCGGGAATACATCCGCTCCGAGGGAAGGGCCAATGGAGACAC
>CAIJTL010000015.1 GCA_903823545.1 uncultured Planctomycetaceae bacterium | reverse complement strand
CCTCGCGGCTGACAGCGGTTTCTCGGACATGGACGATGCTCAGACTTTTGGAGGAGTGGAGCGCCGACAGCATGTCGTCGTCGAGATTCGATCTGCCCAGATAGAGCAGGTGCAGATGCGGCAGGCGGGCCAAGGCGGCCAGGCCAGCCTTTGTCATCGGGGTCGCACTGAGGTTCATCGATCCCAGTCTCTTGGGGGGATTCGCGGCAAGGAGTTCAAACTGCGCCGCCGACATGGGCGTGGCACCGTAAAGATTGAGATCACGCAATCGCGGTAGCTGGCCGACGCGCGCAAAGAACTCGTCCGGAATCTGCACCATCGTCAGTTGCACTACTTCAAGTTGCCTGAGTTCGGTCACAGCCACGAGCGCCTCGTCGGACGTGCGATTGTTCCCTAAATCAGTCAGTCCGAAGACCCGCAATTGCCGCAGGTTCTTCATCGCGCGAACCGCGTCAGCCGTGGGAGGAGTGAGTTCCATCCCGATACCCCACAACTTCGTCAAAGCGGTCAGCCGTTCGACATCGGCTGCTGTGAGCGAGGGTTGTCGAACGATCGCGACCGATCCCACGACGAAACGTTCCTTGGGAAGTTCTGGAACGGTGCTGACTCTGATGGCCGGCTTTCCTTCCACTTGCACAATCACGGAACCGCCGGTTTCGATCACCCATTTCGCCACGTCTCGATCCGGGTCTTTGACCGGCTGGCTCGGAGTCGAACTCGAATCCCCCCGCGACGGAACATCGCCGACACCCTTGGCAACCTCCGCCTTTGACCGCGGACTCTCCTTTTGGCCGCGATTGCCACTCACCGCGAACAGGATCGCCACCAGGACCACCACCGCCGCGACCGAGCCGAACAAGAGTTTCATTCTGTGACTTGGCGAGCCGGAGGGCGTCTGCCCCCGGACTGTCCGAGGGCTAACGCCCATCGGCTCACCAGATCGCTGGCCGACTTGTTCGAGAGTCACCGTCTGCTCGGTACGCGGATCGGTCCCCGCGCCATCCGCCGACGAAATCATCGTCTCGGCCTCGCCTGATGACGGTGCTGCCACCGTCCTCATCGAGCCAGCCGGAGCCACACTCGTCGCCGTCGAATTCTCTTCTTCGCTGATCTGCCGCAGGAAATCTTGCAGTTCATTCCCGTTGCCACTCGAACCGCTCGCGGCAACGTGCGTCGCGCTGCTCCCAGATCGCTCAAACGCCACCGTCGGAGAACCGCCCGCGAGACACCGCTCCAACTCCGCAATCACCTGAGTCATCGACTGCGGCCGATCCTCGGGCTTCTTCGCCACCATCCGTCGGAAGACGGCGTTGAGGGCCGTCAACGTAGCCGTGTCGCTCCGCGACTCGGATTCCGAACGCGCGTCACCCGTTCGACTGTCGTTTGACGATCCCACGTCGAGCGACGTTCGGCTGTCCTGTCGCGGAGCGACAAGGCTACGTAGTTCCGGAACCGGCGCGTTCTGGTGCGCCATCAGCTTCTTCATCATCGTGTCGCCGTCGTACAGACACTTGCCGACCAGCAAGTAGTACAGCGAGCAGCCCAGCGAATAGATGTCGCTCCGAGCGTCCGCATGCTTGGTGTCCATCGCTTGTTCGG
>CAIJTL010000014.1 GCA_903823545.1 uncultured Planctomycetaceae bacterium | reverse complement strand
GCCTGAAGTAATTTCGACCTTGCTCTCGGCGAGCAACTCCGACAACCGATCGCGTTCACCCTCGTTGTGGCAAGCGATGAGAACTTGCTCATCGCGTCCAATCACCGAAGCGAGCTCTTGCAACACTTCCTGTCGCGGCCCAGTGAAGCGTTCGATCGACTCGATCTGCAAGTGGCATGATGTTTCGAAACTATCCGCCGCAATGGGAGCGATCGTGACGTTCGCAAAGTCCGTCAACCGAGCTATCACCGACTCGAACGTCGACAATCCCGTCGCGTCACTCAACCGCTCGCGATATTGCCGAGCCTCATCAACCAACTCCGGCAGTTCGATCAATGCGATCCAACTTCCGTGGGGAAGATGCTCCGTCAAGGATGTAGGTTGGGCACTCTTGCCCGACTCTGATTCCAACGATTCCAAGTCCGCATCGATCGTTTTCAGACGGGCAGGAGTGCCCGTCTTACCGACATCGCTCGTTCCGCAGATGGTCAAGCAAACTTCTTGCAGAGTCTCAATCGTTCGTTGAGTTTCAACATCGAACCAACGGAGCGATTCGAGTTCATCGCCGAAGAATTCGAGCCGCAACGGATCGTCCGCGTCCGGCGGATAAACATCGACAATGCCGCCATGCACACAAACTTCGCCCGGCAACTCGATCGCGGGGACTCGCTCAAACCCACGTTCGATCATCCACCGCAGCAATTCATCGACATCGACACTCTCCCCGACTTTGAACGTTCGCGTGGAGGCAGCGATCTCGTCACGGCTCGGCACCGGCTGCATTAGCGCCGGCCCACACGTCACAATCACGCGCGGCGGTGTGTCTGACCCGATCACTCGTAGCGCCCGCAAGCGAGCCCCCCAAACAGCATCCGTCGCAGTCGCTTCGCGAGGCCAGCTTTCCCACGCCGGAAAGACCAACGGCGTCTCACCGAGAAAGTTGAAGACATCATCCGCGAACTCATCAACGTCATGCATCCGAGGCAACACAACCACCAACGGTTTGCCACTCTCAATCTGCTGCGCCAACGCTGCAACTACGAGCCCCGCCGACGAACCCCACGCCCCGTCAATCGCCCCCGCCTGCCCTCGCTTCATCGAAGCGACAACCGCCTCAAACGACTCCTGCCGAGGCAACAACGCCGCCAGCTCGCGCAGGGTGATCCCCTGGCGATCCGCATTCTGCGACTCGACGTTCTTCCGTGGCTTGGGCATACGTCACGATTTGTAGGCCGAGCACTCTTGCCCGTCCACGCGCCGAAATGTCAGCGACATGGCTGGCGTCGTATCGGATCGCAAATTGGCAGGTTTCACGACCTAATTCGCACGCCTGGTTCCAAAACAGACAAGAACAACGGGCTCAGCGTGTTTCCCCCCAACGCGCAACGCCGTTATGGATTATGAGTGACGATTTGAGGGGTATTCCGACACGATTCCGAACCCATCTTGATCTGCTAAACAATTCTCGACTATTAACCACAGACCTACCTCTTGGCGTGTTCTTTCGCCAGTTTTCGCCCTCCAGTTCGTTTCGCGATTTCTCGCGACCAATCGACCTCGAGTCACGAAATCAATATTCGCGAGCCACGCCTTCAGTATTTCCTCTATCTCAATTCATTTGAGGTTCGATCATGCTGCGTTTTGACATTTGGTCGGATTGGATTCGTCGTCTTCAAGGACATACTCCCCATGCGCGAACAGGACATCGCCGTGATCTGGCATCACCCAACGTGGCGGCTCAGAGTCTGGAATCGCGAGTCGTGCCAACGGTCAACATTACAAATGGTGCCCACTTTGCCGTGACGGTCAACGGCTCTGAGAACGTCAGCATCGGAGTCAGCGGAGGCAATGTGAAGGTGACTGTCGATGGCACCGTGACGGTAGCCCAAACGAAAGCGTCCGATGTGACCAGGCTCACCGTTCAGGCGAACGGCAACTTTGCCAACGTCCTCAATCTCAGCGAAGTCACGAAGCCTAATTTCCCGCTTCTCAAACGAGTGAGCATCAATGGAGGCGATGGCAACGACACGATCACTGGTTCCACGAGGAACGACGTAATTGATGGCGGAGCGGGCGATGACTTCATCAAAGGTGGCGCTGGCAGCGACAGCATTCTGGGAGGTGGCGGGAACGACAAATCTTTGGGCGGTTCCGGCAACGACACGATCAGCGGCGGAGTGGGCAACGACACCAGTGGAGGACAGGCGGGCGACGACGCGCTCATTGGCGATGAAGGTAACGACAAGCTCGATGGTGGCATCGGCACCGACACGATCAAGGCTGAAGGCTTTGACAGCTACAAATTGATCGTGGATCAGAGCACTGGTAACGGGACTCTTCGACCGGCGGACGTCATTTCAGCCGGTATCGGCCGTGACAAGGTCTACGGAGTTGAAGCTGCCGAGCTGACCGGCAATAGCAACGCCAACTTGATCAAAGTCAGCGGGCTCATCCGAGCGACCCTCAATGGGCTTGGCGGTGATGACACTCTGACTGCTATCGGCAATCGTTCCAGGAATGCCGTGACTGCACTAAATGGTGGAGAGGGCAACGACTATCTGGCTTCAGCCCCTTACGGGACGGACGCCAGCATCGACGGTGGGGCTGGTGATGACGTTGTGCGTGCCGGTGTTCTCGGCGGGACATTCGGAGGTGGCCAATTCTTCGGAGGTTCGGGCCGTGACGAGTTGATGGCGAATGTGGCAGACACGCGAACCGATCTGACAGACACAGCACTTACTTTTTATAGCGGAGCAATCGTCGCCCCTGTGTCGTCATTCGAGGTCGTCAAACTGTTCACGCCGAATTACAGCGATGGAGTCAAAATCGATGCGTCAGCTTTTTTGGGTGACGTCGAACTCGTAGGCGGTGATCAGCGCGTTGGTACTGGTGACGGGGATACGCTCATTGGCGGCCGTGGCAACGATACGCTCACCGGCTACGGAGGGAACGACTCGCTCATAGGCAACGCAGGCACCGATATACTCACTGGAAACGACGGGCGTGACTTCCTTATCTGGAGGAACGGCGACCACGACGTGTTGAACGCCGACGGCCATGATATCACCAGACAACAATGATCGTCTCGCCTCTGTGGAACGCCGAGCCTGACCAAGCCACGCACGACTCGTTACGAAGTTGCCGAACACCTGCGTACTCCGGAGGAGATGCCGCGTTTATCGCCAAGGCGTTGGGTGACATCGCACGTGCCTAGGGGATGTCACAGTTCGCACGTGTTGCCGGTCTGTCTCAAGAGAGTTTATATAAGGGACTCTCCGGTGATCGAAGTCCTGGCTTCGACACGATCCTCAAAGTCGTTGAGGCCCTGGGCCTGAAGTTGCATGCTCAAGTCGTTCTAACGACGCCCAAGCCAGTCGCTCCGACCCCGTCTCGGTCACGTGTTCGGCTCGGGTCTCCTGACCCCGCCGCTTAGGTTGCAGCACTCGTCATAGATTGCTCGCGGTACAGCAGATAGGCGTTATTCAATGGATTCGGTCGGTGATGCACTTGGCCAAAAACGATGACGCGGAAAGACTGTCACGAATTACTGTTGTTGCTCGTTGATCTTGTTGAGGATCGCCAACAACTCCACACCAGGAACGATCCCGGAGGCGGCTAAAACATCGCAGGCGTCGATC
>CAIJTL010000013.1 GCA_903823545.1 uncultured Planctomycetaceae bacterium | reverse complement strand
CCCGTTGATGCAGGCCACGAAGATGTCCGAGAGACCATGGTTCTTCAGGTCCGTCAACACGTTCAGCCAGAACTCTTTCGTGCCGCGGCACAGTCCGATCGTCATCTGCGATTGAAGCCCGCGAGTCTGAAGCGATTCTCATACTCCGAACGAAAAGCCTTCGGTTTCAGAGAACCACAGGTCGAGCAATTCCTTCTTGCCTTCGAGATTCACGCCGATCGCCACGTAAATCGTATGCGGAGAAACGCGGCCATTCGCGCCGCGAACATGCACGACGATGCCATCGAAGTACACGATCGGAAAGACCGGATCGAGCAGCCGCGAACGCCACGTCGTGACCTCGTCGTCGATGGCCGCCGTGGCTTCCGAAATCAACGTCGCCTAGACTTCCGCACCAGACAGGTCTTCGAGAATCTCTTGCACCTCGCGAGTGCTCAGCCCTTTGGCGAAGAGCGTGATGATCTTCTCATCGAAGCCACTGATCCGCCGCTGATGCTTGTGAACGAGCAATGGCCCGAATGTGCCGTTCCGATCGCGCGGTGTCGCCAGCGTCAGTTGGTCCATGTCCCCTTGAACCGTCTTCTTGTAATGCCTATTCCACTGATTGCGAGGTGGACTCGGCAAGCCTTCCGGCTAGTCTCTGTTGGAGGCCGCCCCTTCAGGAGCCTGTGTCTCCATGACCGGGCTCGCCGTGTCGGCCAGAGTGGCCAGCTTCCGCCGCCCCAAATGCACGTCCAGTTCGACATCGAGCACCCGCTCCATCACCGAATTCATCATCATCCGCATCATCGCACTCAAATCCTGCTGAGTCCGAATCTGACCAGCCATCTGAGTCGCCAATTCCTCCGCTCGCTCGCGAAGTTCCACATCCATGCTCATTTCTCCGTTGTGTCAGATTCCTTCCTTCACACCAAGAATTGTCCCACCCTTCCAACCCACTGAGACAAGATTTCTGACAGGCTCGAAGGAGCAACATCCACAGACCATCCGCACTCGGCGGTTCCCCCTACCAAGTTGAGCAAACGCTCGCTCAACACCAAACCGCGACGACGATCGAGAAGAGTCGCGGTCGCGTGCAAATCCGCACCGTCACCACGAAGACTGCAACGATCGACGAGGGCTATCTCGACTGGCCCGGTGCCCAGAAGTTGATCCGCCTGAAGCGTCACACCCAGTTGGCCAACGGCACGACTCGCGAAAGCACAACCTACGCGATCACCAGTCTCTCACGCACGACCGCGAATGCCGAGCTGCTGCTGGACCACTCGTGCGGCCGCTGGCACATCGAGTACCGCGGCTGCCCCGTCTTGGACGTCAGCCTCGGCTGACGACGCCAACCGCACCCGCCACGTCTTGCCCACCATTCGCGGCATGGCCCTCAACCTCTCACGCCGCTTGAAACAATCAACACCCAATCTCTGCCGAGAAAACGCCCTCAAACCCAGCCTCGTGCTGAACAGGCCTTGCATCTTCAAGAAATTAGCTTGCGCTGTCACTCGACGGTTCCGTCATTGAACTCTTCCCTGAAATTGATACGACTACCATCTTTGTCGTGCGTTCGGCAGATTTCAAAACAGGACTGGATGTCGCTCAAATTTCAACATTTGATGAACACGACTTTTCGAGAAAGTCGCCTTTGCGGTTGCAATCTGTAGATTGCCCTCAATCGCCACGCAGTTTCTTGGGTATAGCAGATTGAATCAAATAGCCGCATCCTCTTCTTGCTTTCGACAGTTGTGATTGTTGGAAGAGTTGGCCTAAATTGGCTACATGAGGTACCCAAAGAGCTTGCTGTTGGTCGTATCAAAGTTACCAATGAAACCGTTACATTTAGTAATTGTCGGCGGCATCGTTGGCATTGTGCTTTGGTTCTTGATACCGACTGCAACGTCCACAAACGATTTGGTTCGCCAAGGAAAGTCTGCTTTGGCAAGAGGTCGTTTTGCTCAAGCGGTTGAATTCGCTGAGCGAGCCGTCAAGCAGTCGCCGGAATCTGCGTCCGCTTGGTGGTTGTTGACGGAGTCTGCATATCTTGGTGGCCATTCGGATCGGGCGGTCGCAGCTCTGAACGAGTGGAGTCGCTACCAGCCCGACTCTGCCCAGAAGTTTGCAGTGCAAATCGGCAGTGAACTGATGAGGCAGAATCGCGTTCGACTGGCGACGGCGTTTCTGCGTTGCGCGGCGGACTCTAAGACACTGTCCCCTGCTCCCTATCGGTTGCTTGCGCAGATCCACGCGGTCACCGGTCACTTGCGAGACGCTCAACACAATCTTCTTGAGTTGGTACGGAGAGAATCATTCACTCACAACGATTTGCTTCTCTTGACCTCGCAGAACGCCTTCATCTCTGACCCAAAACACATTGAGGCGATGTTGCAGGTTGACACTGCCGAGAAGTCGCCGTTGTTGGCCTCAGCTCTCAATGCTTTGGGATTGAATGATCTGCAAAAAGCGGAAGCGTGTTTAGTTGAGGTCATTGCGGCGAATCCCGAGGACATGGAAGCTCAGGGTTTTCTTGGAGAACTCTATGCCGATTCCGAATCGAAACGATTCACGGACTGGCATGAGCAACTTCCGAGAAGCGCAGAAGTTGATTCCCGAATTTGGCTAGCCCGAGCGAAATGGTTGCGTCAGCGCGGTGAACTTAGATCAGCGGTCCGTTGTTTTCACGAGGCGGTAGTTCTGGAGCCAGAACTACTCTCTGCGACGGTCCCATTGGGCCAGATCCTGACAACGCTCGGAGAAAGGGAACTCGGCAGCGAGTGGACAGAACGAGGCCGATTGCTCCAACGAATTCTCGATCTCACTTCGCGCATGAAAGAGGTACACGCCCAGCAGTGGATCGGCCCCCTAATTGATGACTTGGAGGCGGCGGGGCAGTTGTGGGAAGCGTGGGGATGGAGTTTGATCGAGACACAATCGTTTTCGCGAAGCGTAGAAGCTGCCGAACGCAGAGATCGCCTGGCTACTCTGCTGCGACCCGACCTACCCCGGACGAAAACGAAGCTCCCCGGCGAGGGCGCAGACTGGGATCGGTTCCCTCTTCCGGAACGCAGTCTCTTTCAAAATTCTGAATATGATCGTCGTCTGGCTCTCCCCGCAGAATCCAAAATCCATTTCGAGGATATGGCAGAATCCGTCGGCTTAGATTTTCGCTTTGTGAATTCGTTCACCTCTGAGTCCGGAAGGCGAATCTACGAATCGATGGGAGCCGGCGTCGCGGTTCTCGACTATGACCGCGACGGCTGGCCGGATTTGTATTTTCCTCAAGGCAAGCCACTGCCGCTCGAAAGCTCCGATGGGCCATCCGATGCATTGTATCGCAATCGTTTCGGCGAACGGTTTGAGTTGGTTTCACGGGAGGCGGAGATTCACGAAACGTCATATTCTCAAGGAGTCGCCGCTGGGGATTTTGACAACGATGGCTTCCCAGACCTTTACGTCGCCAACATCGGACGCAATCGCCTGTATCGCAATCTCGGCGACGGTACTTTTTCGGATGTCACGACTGATGCAGGGCTGAAGCAGGATCTCTGGACTGCAAGTTGTGCGATGGCCGATCTCAACGGCGATGGTTTCCCCGAACTATTTGATGTGAATTACCTCCAAGGCAAGGAATTTCTCACTCGAACTTGCGTAGATCAAAATGGTCATCCGACCGTCTGTCGTCCAACGGTCTTCGACCCGGCTCTCGACACCGTGGCGATCAATCTCGGCGACGGCCGTTTCCAACAACAACAAGCGGAAGCAGGATTGGATCTTCCGCAGGGAATGGGGTTGGGAATAATCGTTGCCGATTTCAACGAGGACAATCGGCTGGACGTGTTTATCGCGAACGATCAGACGGCGAATTATCTATTAATCAATGAGCCAAGTCAGCCGCTGCGATTCCATGATGAGGCTCATCTTCGAGGTGTGGCTCTCGATTTGAATGGACTAGCGCAGGCCTGTATGGGAGTCGCCTGCGCCGACATCAATCGAGACCATCTACCAGACCTCTTCGTAACAAACTTTGCGAAGGAGTCCAACACGCTCTATCAGTCAAGTCCTGGTGGTTTCTACGTTGATGCGACCCAATCAGCCGACCTGCGCGCTCCGAGCTTTGAACCCCTTGGTTTTGGCACTCAGTTTCTAGATGCCGATTGTGATGGTTGGTCCGACTTGGTGGTTGTGAACGGGCACATCGACGACTTTCAAAATACGTCATACCGAATGAAGCCCCAATTCTTTCAGGGACAATCCGACGGACGGTTTCAAGAATTGCAGTCCGAGAATGTGGGCCGATTATTTGGCGAACCTCGACTCGGTCGAAGTTTGGCGCTTGTTGATTGGAATCGAGACGGTCTTAGGGACTTTGTATCGACGGACCTTGAGAGTTCTATTGTTCTGGCCACTAATCGCTCGAACACAAAACATCATTCGCTTCGCTTAAGGCTGATCGGCACTCTCAGCAGTCGGGATGCGATCGGTGCCAAGGTCAAGGTGCTGATTGCGCCGGGTAGTGAGAGAACGATTCAGTTGACTGCGGGCGATGGATATCAAGCGTCTAATGAACGTGTCATCGAAATTGGACTCGGTCTAATGGATCATGTCGAGAGTCTCGAAATTCGTTGGCCCTCGGGAGTCATCACTCGATGGAATCATGTCAGTGCCGACGAGGATTACGTGGCGATTGAAGGCCACGAAGAACTGCAACTCTTACGTAGATGATCTCGATGCGGTCGGCAGAATTGCTGAACCGGCAATGGGAAGGGTTCGATTTTATCCTTGTATCGTACAACTCGCATTATTAGCCTCTTCGCACCATCTGCCTTACCACTCCATCTGCCTTCACAAAAAAGCCCAGTGCTTCCTTTACGCTCTTCGTAATGCGGTTGAAGACTCTTGTGGCCAACCACAGTTTGCACGTTCCGAACGCAAGAAATGCCTGTCGTTGCCGCACTTAACGAAAGTTGGCGAACGGAAAGCCCGTAGATTTCACGACAACTGCTATTGGCGCGCGATTCGCTCCACCAAACTCACGGCATGAAACAGCCTCGAATTAGAAAGTTGACAATGTTGATTTCTACGCAATCAAGCCATTCCAGATGGATTTCTTACCTAGATTTTTCGGCCCTGTTGTTCTTGGTTTTCTTGATGACTGGTTGCGGTGGTGAGCCGACTCCCCCAGAGGAAAAGCTGGTCTCTGTGTCTGGGGTTGTCAAAGTTAATGGCAAGCCAGGAGATGGGGTGCGTCTGTTCTTCAGCCCGGCCGGGGACACAAAAGGGGTCGGTGGATGTTGGGCTCTTTGTGATAGTGAGGGGAAGTTCAAAGTCATTCATTCATCGAGCAAAGAAGGGATCCCGGTTGGAGCTTACCAGGTCACCTTTTCGAAATGGCTCAAACCAGATGGCAGTACGTTGGGAGAAAAAGATTCCCCGACAATGGTCAACGCCAAGCAAACGATCGCTGCCAGATGGAGCGACATGCAAAATGTGGGGCCTCACAACCTGACGGAGATTCCTGCCAGTGGAACTTCTACCCTGGAATTCAACATCGACGGCGTCAAGTAAGAATGACAGTGTCAGCAAATCACTGGCATTCTTTTTTGGCTATTTTCTTTTATTCCTTTCTTAAGGAGGTTGATTGATGAAGATTCACAATACTAAGTACAGAGCCTGCCGTAGGCTCAAAGCATTTACGCTGATTGAATTGTTGGTTGTGATAGCAATCATTGCGATCCTCATTGCTCTGTTGCTGCCAGCCGTGCAGCAAGCGCGAGAAGCAGCCCGTCGCTCCCAGTGTAAGAACAGCCTAAAGCAGATCGGACTGGCAATCCAAAACTATCATGATGCGGCTAAGGTATTTCCCTACGCCACTGACTCTGTCGGAACAATGAGTGGTACGGGCATCCCCGCGATCAAAAATCAGACCGGCTGGGTAATGTTATTGCCGTACCTTGATCAGGCGCCCCTATATAAGACCCTAGACATCGGTGCTGCAATGGGCCGTTGGGTGGCCGGAAGCGCCGTCCCACTTGCGAAAGGTGGTCCGACTGCGGCCAATGGAGCGGCCTCAAACAAGAGACTGGAGGGCCTTATTTGCCCTAGCGACAACGGAAGGGACACCTATCCGGGATTTGATGGCACCTATGGTTGTGTGGCCGGTGTGGCTTCGTACAAAACGACGTACGGCTTTAGTGTGGCCACAGGGCAGCCATACGGTCTTTGGTCCAATGAAGGAACCACAACGCGTGCGATGTTCGGAGCCAGTTCCAATTCAAGCATGCGAGACCTCAAAGACGGTTCAAGCAACACCGTTGCATTCGCCGAGACAACGTTGAATGTGTATGACGGCGTTACGCAGTCTTGGGCCTGTGGTCAACACGTTGGCAATGGGATCATGTTTGCCACGCTCAATGGACAGCGCAGAATCAACGATTGGGACTGCTGTGGCTGGGGACCGGGGACGCCCTGGAGTGTCAAAAATCCAGTGGGCACATTGGGTGAATGGGGAACCCCAGGAAGCACGCACGCTGGTGGCATGCATGCGGCAATGGCTGACGGTTCGGTTCGTTTCATCAACCAAACCATCAGTGGCACAACTCGAACTCGTCTTGGTTATATCGCTGACGGCCAAGTCCTTGGAGAATTCTAACAGAACTTGTTTACAAAATGTGTATGTGTGTGCAGGTTTTGCGCACTCGCACAGGGATGGCGTTAGCCGTGCGGCGCTATTGTGATGACGCCTGATTGAATTGCATTTTCACGTTCTGGATTTCGTCAGCGGCAAGGTGCTAGCCCAATGGCACTCACTTTGACGTTGAAGTCTGGCAAAGTCGTCTTTCGCTCCGCGAAAGAACTTCCTTTCGCGGAGCGAAAGGCGGCAAAGTGAGTACCATTGGACGAGCCGGTCTATTGCTTCTTCGGCAAGAGCGGCGTTGTGGCGTTTGATTTGGAGGGCCAACAACTTTGGCAAACGAACGTCGACAAAGAGTCGAGCAATGGACGCTCGGGCTCCGGGGCGAGTCTCGTGCTGTTCAAAGACCTGGCGAATTGTGAATTCGCCGGAAGAGAGTCAGTCCATCCGCGCTCTCGATAAGGCTACTGGCAAAGAGAAGTGGAAAGCATCGGCATCGTCGCTCGACCTGGCTTACGGCAGGCAGTCGGTTGTGACGTTGAAGTCTGGCAAAGTCGTCTTT
>CAIJTL010000012.1 GCA_903823545.1 uncultured Planctomycetaceae bacterium | reverse complement strand
TCTGGCTGACGCACTTCGCACTCCCCGCGAATTGGTGGAGCGACTTGGACTTTCTGAAGAAGTCGCAGATCGAGCTATCAATGCTCACGGTGATTTTCCACTTCTGGTCCCCGACAGCTTTCTACAGCGAATGGAGACGGGGAACGTACTCGATCCGCTCTTACGACAAGTTCTTCCGGTTGTCGAAGAAGCAATCACTGCTCCTGGATTTGTGAATGATGCGTTGGAAGAGGCCCAGTTTCGTAAAGCTCCCGGCTTGCTCCACAAGTACGAAGGGCGAGCACTGCTCGTACTGACGGGTGCCTGCGCGATCCATTGCCGATACTGCTTCCGTCGCCATTACCCATATTCGCAAGAACCGAAACGGCTCGACGATTGGGAACCGGCATTCGCTGCAATCGAGCAAGATTCGTCGATTCACGAAATCCTGTTGAGTGGTGGCGACCCCCTGATGCTGACCGACGAGCGACTTCTGGCGGTCGTTCAGCGCTTGGAACAGATTCCGCATCTGCGTCGACTTCGCCTGCATACGCGTTTGCCGATCGTGTTACCGAATCGAGTCACTTTGGAGCTGATCGATTTGCTGACGTCCACTCGGCTGACACCAGTGATCGTCGTCCATGCCAACCATCCGAATGAACTCGTCACCGATTGTGCGTTGTCTCTCAGGCAACTGACGCAAACAGGCCTGATGGTCCTCAACCAAGCAGTCTTGCTGCGCGGAATCAACGATTCGATCGAAGTGCTGCAAGAACTCAGCGAGCGCCTGATCGATTTGGGCATCAAGCCGTACTATCTCCACCAGCTTGATCGAGTTGCCGGGACATCTCACTTTGAAGTTCCCGAAGCGACTGGCCTCACCCTAGTCGCCGAACTCCGTAAACGACTCCCCGGATACGCCGTCCCACAATACGTGCGAGAGGTTCCCGGTGAAGCATTCAAAGTCCCGCTGTGATACTTCTCTCTCATGACCGACTGCTGATCAAACCAAAATCTCTTGCACAACATTTCCAGCGATGTCGGTCAGGCGGTAATCGCGACCGGCGTGTCGGTAGGTGAGGCGCTCGTGATCGAGACCCAAGAGGTGCAGCATGGTGGCGTGCAGGTCGTGGGTGTGGACGGCTCCTTCGGCGGGCAGGATGCCGTATTCGTCTGACTTGCCATGAACGATGCCGGGCTTCACTCCGCCGCCAGCCATCCAGGATGTGAAGACGAGGTTATGGTGCTCGCGGCCCGCGTGATTGGCTTGCGCGTTGAACGGCGTGCGGCCGAACTCGGTCGTCCAAACCACGAGCGTTCGTTCGAGCATGCCTCGGCGTTTGAGGTCGGTGATCAACGCGGCGATTGGTTGGTCGATGTTCTTCGCGAGTCGCGCGTGGTCCTGCATGTTGCCGTGCGAATCCCAATTGTCGCTCGAACCAACGTCGATCAACTCAATGAAACGCACTCCGCGTTCGGCCAATCGTCGAGCGACCAAACATTGCCAACCAAAACCTGCCGTCGCACCGCGCTGTAGGCCGTAAAGCTTCAGCGTCTCTTCGGTCTCGCTGCCGAGATCAAAAGCTTCGGGAGCTTCTCTCTGCATACCGCACGCGGTCTCGAAGGAGCGAATGCGAGCGTCCAAAGCTTGATCGGCCGCGCGTCGTTCCAAGTGGTTGCGATTGAGCTTTTCGAGCAGTCCGAGTTCCATCTG
>CAIJTL010000011.1 GCA_903823545.1 uncultured Planctomycetaceae bacterium | reverse complement strand
TTGCGTTAGGTATTGCGTGGCGGCAACACCAACATCGTGACGCAAACTTTCTCGCGGACCCGCAACGTTGAGAACTTTGACGTTATGTTTCTTCAGCCATTCGATCACATTGGGAATCGTTACGACTTCGTGTGGATCAACAATAAGCGAAGGTCGTCGATAGCGGTCGGCCATTTTCTGAGTCAGCGCCGTGCCACTTCGCAGGGGAAGTTTCGCGATGATCAACGTTGCGTCTGAATCTCGCACATTCAGAGCCGTGCGATCCGCATAGTTCGCAGTCGGGGCCTCTTGAAGTATGTACTTCTCTGGAACAACACCATCTTCCGAACGACGCCCCAACGGACACCAACCGCCGTAATTGATGCCGAGTTCGATCGCGACATCCAAGGCCGCTCGATCGACGCCAGTCTGTCCGCCGGAAATGATCTTATCGACCAGTCCCGCGTTGACCGCACTCTTTGCTGCCGACTTCATGTCAACAATTCCTGAGGTCATCAACGATCCGAGAATCACTCCGGTTGAGTCTCGCCAAATGATAATCGCATTTGTGGGTCGCGCTGCGACTCCCATTCTTTGAACAACATACTCGGTTGAATGTCGCGGTTGTTTTGATACTTGTCGCTGTGATACTCGGTGATTTCGCCCACAATCTGGTGATAAAAGATCTGGCAGATCGGCACGCCCGGATAAATTCGGACGGGCTGAATCGCGTACATTTCGAGCGTCCAATAACCGCAGAAGCCAACGTCGCCGAAGCCAGCCGTCACATGCACAAACAAGCCCAAGCGTCCAATCGATGAGCGTCCCTCAAGCATCGGCACATAGTTGTGAGTCTCGGTTCGTTCGACTGTCCGGCCCAGATAAAGCTGGTTTGGGTTCAGCACGAAACCTTCCGGCGGGATCGTGTAGCGACGAAACCGATTTGGCCGACGCATATCGAGCACGATCTCTTCATAGACCAACAGCTCATTGTGCAGGCGCAAGTTGTAACTGTTGGAGTTGAGCGAGTTCTCATCGAACGGCTCAATCACAATGTTCGTACCAAGCTGCTTCTTAATCTCATTGCCGGAGAGGATCATCTGAGTTCCCGAAGGGCTGGGAGGACGTGATCGCAGACAACGTTGGCAAGGTAGAGGTTGCGTTCGTGGGGTGCAAATCTGGGGCGGTCGATCTGCGATTTCAATTCTCAGATTCTCAACCTGATCACGTCTTACAATTCCCAATCGGTCCCAACGCTTTGATTTCGAGGATGTCGACGCTTCGCCCTCCGATTGAATAACGGAGTTCGACTTCCTGTTGGAGTTGCCCTAAGTCGACGCCGTCTGTCAGGAAAACGCACTCTTTGCGAGTGGTATGACTCGGACTATCCGACCCCGCCATAAAACTGACCAACCACGCGTGAACTTCGGCTCCCTTACCCTTCATGATCTCAGCCCTTGATTATCGGCGAATGTGACGACTCCGCTAACAACGTACTCAGCCCCGGCGTCGGTTCGCTAGTCAGTCCCGCGATCGAATTGCTGAATTGCCGTTAGACATTCTGCAACATGCCCACAAAATCGATTTACTCTTGCTCGTAGCAACTAGCTGCTAGTTTGCGGGTCTTCGCCTCCATTCCACCCGGCTCACAAAAGACCGTTCAATCAACCAAACGGTAACGCCGGGCAAACTGGCCGCTTGCCGCTACGCGGACAATCACGCCAAAACCGGCTCTTGAACCAGCAGCTTGCGAATTAAGGACAGCAATTGATCGTCTTGGTACGGCTTGACGACGTAATCGGTCGCCCCGAGATGCATCGCCTTATTGCGGTGTTTATCGCCGGCGCGTGATGTCACCATGATGATCGGTGTTTCGCGATGCTCGTCGGTTGATCGAAGCGAACTCAATAACTCGTACCCGTCCATTCGTGGCATTTCGATGTCGAGCAAGAACAGGTCGGGCCGCTCGCCGGTTAAATGTAACTTCTCGATCGCGTCGACCCCGTCCTTCGCGTCAATCACAGTCCAACCGACTTTCTTGAGCAGGTTCAACATGACGCGACGGACACTGACCGAATCGTCAACGACCATGATGACTGGTTGCTCGCGACGAGTGAATGCTGATGTTGTGGCCGTAAAGCCTTTAATTTCAGTTGTCAGATTCGTCGGCAATTCCAAACTTCGCGGTGTTGCGCGAGTGACCGTCCCCGCATGTCCGACTAAGCCCGCCGCATCCAGAATCGGAATGACCGAACCGTCACCCAACAACGTCGCCCCGATCAATCCTTGAACGCGCCTTAGATGAGAACCGAGAGTTTTCACAACGATGTCACGACCGTGCGAAATCTTTTCGACAGCGATTGCCGCTCGCTCATCCCCCGACGCCACGATCAACACGGGCAATGCCTGCGAAGTCTTGTCTTGCGGAAGCCGCAGTTGCAGGCGATCACTCAGATAAACCAGAGGCATCGTCGTTTCTTTAATGCGGATGATCGGCTCGCCATCGACGTATTCGATCTTGTCACGCTCGATTCGCAGAATCTGCGTCACCGACTGCATTGGCAGTGCGAACGTCTCATTCGAGGAATGAACGAGCAGCGCACGCGTCATTGCGAGCGTCATCGGCAACCGGATCGTGATCGTCGTTCCTTGTCCGGATCGCGATTCGACACTGACAGTCCCTTTAAGCTTCAGCACTTTGTCACGGACGATGTCCATGCCAACGCCGCGACCGGAGACTTCGCTCAATGTACGAGCGGTGCTGAAGCCCGGCAGGAAGATGAATGCTGACAATTCTTCTTCCGTGAAGTTCGTTGCGGCATCCGCAGTGACGAGCCCGTTGCGAATGGCCGTTTCGCGAATCGCGTTGAGGTCGAGCCCGCTCCCATCGTCGGTCACTCGCAACACCGCTTGTGTCCCTTGGTAGAAAGCGTGTAGGGCAATCGTCGCTCGCTGTGGCTTTCCGACTTTCAATCGAAGCTCAGTCGATTCGATGCCGTGATCGACCGAGTTTCGCAGAATGTGCATCAGCGGATCGGCCAGTTCCTCTAATGCCATCTTGTCGAATTCGGTCTCACCACCTTGGATCAAGAAGTCGATCTGTTTTCCTTGTTGGCCAGCGACGACTCGCACCGTTCGATGCAAACGCGTTGCTAATACTGCCAGCGGCACCATTCGAATGCGCATCAGTCGGTCTTGCGTGCCGCGAGACAGCCGCCCTTGCCGATTGAGCAATTGATCGAAGTCGCCGATTAAGTTCTGTAGCTCTTGTCCGACAGTGCCGATGTCAGTTGTCGTTTCCGCCAACGAACGTGAGAGCAAATGGAATTCGGAATAGCGATCCATTTCCAACGCATCGAACTCTTCATGCTGCTGACCGGGACGGCGGACTCCAGAACTACTGTTTGGTAATCGCGTTCCTCCTCGGAGCAGCGAAGCCCCGTCACCCCACAAGCGACGACGTCCACCCAACGCACCGACGCCGTATTTTGTGTCGAGCGTATTTGAAGTCCCTCGTAGTCGCTCGACTGCCCGGCGAATCTCCTCGACACAGTGAGCAAAGTCCGCCATGCGTTGCTCAAACGACGAACGATTGATGATCAGCTCACCCACTTCACGGACCAACGCATCGATCCGTTCGACCGGTACTCGCAAAGTCTCACTTGGCTTTTTCTCGTCAGAGGCATTGGGCTGTTTTGCGGCCTCATTTGGCGGCGACGGCAAACGATTCCATACCGAGAGGCTCGGTAAGACAGATCGAACGAGTGACTCATCAATTGGCTCAATGGCTGAATGCGTCGAGAATGTCGCCTCTTGAGCAAGCTGCGGAGCGACATTCGTCAGTCCTTCTTCGCCAATCAGTGTCGTTTCGTCGGCACGATCTTCCGCTGTTACCTCAATGCTGTGAGTAACATCTCCCGGCGGTCCAGCAGGCTCTTCATCTGCTTCAATTGCCGTTACTTCGTCCGTGTTCGTTTCGCCAACCACCGTCTCTGTTGCCGCCGCATCTTCAGGAATTGGGTCATTCGTGGCGTCAGATGTGACGCTCGCGGCGGCTTCAGTCTCCTCGATAGCCAAATCGACTTCGTCGCTATTAGGATCGACTGAACCGATTTCAGTGATGTTTATTGGCTGATCAAGTGCGGTGAAGACTTCGTCATTGACTGCGATGTCGATGTTTGTAGGAGTCTCATGATCGTGACGCTCGATCGTTTCGCTGACATCTGAAATACCTTGGACGCTCTCGACGACTGCTGGTGCTTGCACCAACTCAACGGGTTTCGGCAGTGTGAGCGATCCGACTTCATCGACATGCTCACTCACGGAATCAGCAACATTGACGACTGGTACCACGTGGCTGCCTGAAAATGACGCAGCGGCCTGTGGAGTCAATGCGATGTCATAACCATCGTAAAGCTGCGCGATCGTGACCTGCATTTCTGCGGGGGGGTAATTTCCGTAGACGAGATCCTGCAATGTATCCGTCGTGCCATATAGCAACGCGAGAGTGCTCGGTGTCAGCGGTTGTTGTGATTCAAAAAGGCCATCGAGCAGATCTTCCATACGGTGCGAAAGCTTCGACACTTGCCGTAACCCAACCGATCCCGCAGCACCCTTGATTGTGTGAGCCGATCGCCGCACATCTTGAATGAGGCTCATCTTCTCAGGCTGCTTTTCGAGTCCTGCGAACGCCGAATAAATCTGACGTAAATGGTCTTCCGCTTCCTCGGTGAAGACTTCCAACATCTCCCCCGAAAGCTGGTCGTGATCGTCGAGCTGAATCGAACGAGGATCGGTATGGACGAGTGTCGTACCTGTGAAAGTCACCGGTGGCACTGCGGAATCTACGTTCGGAACAACTGGAGTTGGTTCGACACTGTTGGAGTTGCTGGGTGACTTCGACACCGTCACGTCCACATGTCCGATGGTGACCGCTTCTGGACTTCTGCTAATTTGAGTCAGAGATTCCGACTCCTCATAAGCTTCTTCGTGTGCAACGTCTTCAAATTGATAGTCCGATTCAAGCTCGGACTGAGCAGAGTCTGACTCGTCGCTTATTTGCAAAACAGAATGAGGCTCAGGAGACAGCGGCCTCGGTTGGCCTCCGCAGATTTCGTCGAGTCGCTCGTGCAACAGTTCTTGAATCGATGAATCAAGATTGTTGTCGAGTTGTTGTTCAAGCGCATCCACACAGGCTTGGAGGCAGTCGACCGAACTTTCAGTCGGCGGCACCGTCCAATCGAGCATTCGCTGCAATAGGTCTTCCGTGTGATGAGCTAAGTGCGCGAATTCGAGAAAGCCACAAGTGCTTGCAGCTCCTTTGAGCGAATGAATTCGACGACGCACATCGGCCAACAGATCCCACCGAGTCAGATCGCGACGGAAATGATCTAACTTATGAGCCATCTCCTGAAGGTGTTCGACCGACGATTCATGGAACAGAGCATCGTCATCGAGCGTCGCTTGGTCCTGAACGGCGCTGTCTTCGACAACGTCGTCTGCGTCGCTTGTCATTGTTTCGATGGTGTGAGCGCTAGATTCCGCCGAGCGGTCGGCACTCTTCTCTATGCGAGTCACACCCGTGTGACTCAACGATTCGTTGGCTGCGGTCGAATCAATCGTCGGACCTTGAATGCTCTCGTCGCAAACGAGCAACTGCCGTTCGTCGGCAAGAGAGGGATCGGATGGCACGAGTTCGATTAACGACGCATCAGATTGAATCAAATCTTCAACCGTCGGACTGTCACTTGTGTCAGTCACAGCATCTGCAACGGACATCAGATTACGTCCGACCGAAGTGACGACCGATGAGCGGCTGCCTTGAGATTCATTCGAGGCGTGGCGCCCGAACAAGGCATTCGCGTCATCTAATAGCTTTTGCTCAGGAACGCTGCCGACGAGCAAGCCACTGGCGTACGTTTCAAAAATGTCTGTCAGCCGTTCGAGCGTGTCGCGCAAGCGATGATCCATGCTCAAGCGACCTTCCATGATCCGCTCGATCAACAGCTCTTGCTTCAATGCGATTTCGCTGAGCACCGGAATTTGCACCAGCAGCGCGGTCCCTTTGATGGAATGAGCCAACCGATGCGCTTCATGAAGTGCATCGCGGTCTTCAGGGCAGGCATGAATGATGGC
>CAIJTL010000010.1 GCA_903823545.1 uncultured Planctomycetaceae bacterium | reverse complement strand
TCCTGCGCTTTGAAATCGCTTGTTGGTCCGGTGGACTTGCCGATGCTTGCTGTTGAGCAACCGCCAATCGGTTCGTCGGTGAAACCGTGTTGAGCAAGCAGGCACTGAAGAGTCTTGCTGAGGGTCGAGAGGTTCGTGACTTGTTCGTCCGATTGTGGTTGTCGACCGACTCCCATGTTGAAGCCGCGCAGATCGACGGCAGAGCGGAATCCATTGGGAAATTCTGCGGAATAGATCATCGTGTCGAAGAGTGTCACGAGGTCGAATTGAACTTGCCGAGCGTCATCCAGTCGGCCACTCATGGTTAGGTCGTAAAGAAGGCGAGTTAGTTCTGGGACCACTCCCGATGATGCGTTCGTGCCACCGTCACATCCGATGAGTAGCATTGGCATCAGTGCGGCATCCCATCCGGTGAGGAATGCAAATTCTGGCCGGCTCGGTCGAACAGCTTGAATCATGCGGATCATGTTGACGATGTCGCCGGAGCTGTCTTTGATTGCGACGACTCGCTCACATTCATCAGCTAGGCGGCGCACTGTCGGGACGTCGATTGGGCTAGCGAACATAGGGATGTTGTAGAGCGTTACGTCGATCGGAGTGTTCTTGCCGATCTCTTTAAAGTACGCGTAGACCGAAGCGGGGCTTAGTTTGTAGTAGAAGGGGGCGACGATCGCGACAGCTCGACAGCCGAGTTCGTGGTAGTACTCGCAAGCCTTGATTGTCTCTTTGACGTTGGCTTCAGCGGCACCAGCGAGGATGGGAACTCTGCCGCGAGTCTGATCGGCGACGATCTCGATGATTCGACGACGCTCTTCAACGGTAAAGCGAGTGAACTCGCCCGTTGAGCCATTTGGGTAGAGGCCATGAACACCTTTGGCGATCAGCCAATCGATGTACCGACGAAACTCTGGCTCGTTGATTTCACCCCGGCAGTCTTGTGGAACCAAATTTGGGGTAAAGATTCCTTGAAGTCGGTCTTTCGCCATGGGACTCTCTCTTAATTCGTGCCGGTCAGTGTGACGCAAGATTGAACTCGTCCGAATGAAGCGAGGTCACAAGCCGACAATGTGATTTCAACATCGTCGACGGTTCACGGGCAGAGCTTTGCGGCAGTGTTGATAACTCTTGCGACAGTTATATACAGAGCGGGTTGCCTCGTAGGCAGACTTTGCTCAATCGATAGAGTCATGCAGCCTTTGGCCAGAAAACTCGAAAAGTAGTTCCTGTGTTGGGGGATGAATCGCATTCGATTCGTCCCCCATTCTGCTCGACGATTCGCCAGCACTTGGGCAACCCAAAGCCGAGGCCGCGGCCTGCTTGTCGTCCGGAGAAGAAGGGGTCGAAAAGATGTTCGCGTTCAAGATCGGAAAAACCGACGCCGCGATCGTTGATGGTGAAAATCGCCCCCTCTTTGTGGTCGAGGCTGCTTGAGCGGCATTCAATGGTGATTGTGCTGTTAGGCAATGATGCGCTTACGGCGTTTATGAGTAGGTTGCTGATGACGACACGGAGTTGTGTCTCATCGGCCCAAATCGTCGCGACCCCGTCTCCTTGCCTTTTCACGGTCATTGATTTTGCACGGATCGAATCGTTGAGTTTTTGGCACACATCATCAATGGTGACGATGAGGTCGAGTGTTTTGGGTTCTGGTTTCGGTGGGCGACCGAAGAGCATCACATCGCCGATCATGTCTCGAATGCGCAGCGCTTGTGCACCGATTGTTAGTAGCGATTGTCGGCGTTCAGGATTGGTTTCATCTTTGAGGAGCAGTTCCGCTCGACCGACGATCGTAGCGACGGGGTTGTTGATTTCATGTCCGGCGCCTGCGGCGAACTCGGCCAAAGCGGCGAGCTTTGCTTTGAGGAATTCCTCCGACTGAGTGATGTCGGCTGTTTTGGTCACGATGCCCTCAGTCGTTGGAGGGGATGAGTTGGCGAGCTTCACCAAATAACAAACCCGGCCTCAAGGGAGGTCGGGTTTGATGAAAACACTGGTTTGTTTTGATCTCGGTTGGCTCCTCGACAAAGTCGCCCCCTCCAAATTTGGGTGAGGGGTTACTGCTTTGCGAAGAGCTACTGGCGCTTGTTAGGCAGAGTTAACGAGCAGCGGCAACCGGTTCGACATCGAGTAGCAAGCAAATGCGGTCGACTAATTGTTCGACCTCGAATGGCTTCTGCACGAAGTCGTTCGCGCCCGATGCCTTCAAGTCTTCAATCTTGTCTTGTTCGACCATGCCGCTGATGCAGATGATTTTTACGTCATCCAGATTCGAGTCACTGCGGACTCGCTGGCAGACTTCCTTGCCGTTGATATCCGGCAGCATGACGTCGAGCACAATGATGTCTGGGTGATATTCTTTGACCATCATGCCGGCATCAAAGCCGTTGTTGGCGACGCGAATTTCAAAGCGGCCATCCGCCTCCAGCGCGTCGCGAATCAGTTCGACCAATTCCTCATCGTCATCAACAATCAAGGCTTTCCGGCGACCACTTTCCAGTGCGTCAGTCGGGATGCCGTTTTCTTTCATGAAACGGAAGAGGATATCCCGCGGAATTCGGCGGAACCTGGAACCTGGAACCCGAAAGCCGCGCAATTGTCCAGAGTCGAAGCAGCGAATAATCGTCTGCTGGCTGACTTTGCAAATTTTGGCGGCTTCGCCTGTCGTGAATACGGTTTTCATCGCGTGCATCCATCCTTGTAACTGGCCGTATCGAGCAAGCGTTCCCAACCATGGTGGCCGCTCGACCGGTGAGACTTCCTGGTCTACCCAGTGCTCCGCTTGTGGCGGATGACGAAGTGTCGTGCTTCTCAGTCTTGACTGTTTTATCGGCTGAGTAAGGTCTGCGTGTTGAGCGAACTTTACCAGCCTTAGCACGGCGGCGGATTGTTCTGCAAACTGCGGAATCGGTCAATAGGCGTTTCTTCAACCAAAACCCCTGGACTCGTAAAGTCACAAGACCCATACACACAACGCATTTTGTCACAACAGGCAAAAATTGCCGTCATGAGCGAGGCGGCGTTTTCACTTCGCAGACCGAATTAGCGATGAGCTAGAAAAACAAAAGCCGGAGTTCGGTCTCTCTGAAACGGCTCGCGTTTGAAAGACCGAACCCCGGCGATGTGGGGCAGAAATATCTGGCGTGCTACTGAACCACGAGGTCGGTGAGGTAGTCCGTGAAGCCGCCGTCTTTGTCGATCAGGCGGGCGCGGATGGTGCGAACTCCGAGGCTGCTGAGGTAGATCGCTGGGACAGAGACTGACGAGCTGGTTATGGAACCAGCATACGTGCCGTTGCCCGAATCGAAAGTCCCGTCGTTGTTGAAGTCGTAGGCGAAGCGCAACCCTGCCGACAAATCGACACTTGAGGCGTCGGTTGGCGAGACGAATGAAACTGTGGCTGCTGCGCTATTCAGAGGCTTCGGGCCGTTGTTGATCAAGCCGCCGCCACCGGTGACGTTGACTTGAGTGGTCAAAGTCTTCAGGCCATAAGACTCACCGATGCTGTCGCTGGTGAGGATCAGATCGATCCGATTGGCGAGGTTCAACGTCGTCGGAGCCTTATAGGTCAGGTTCACGCCGATGCCGTTGGTCCCCTTCACGGTGATCCCGGTGGGGGCGACGGTCACTTGCATGGTGAAGCTCATGACTCGTGCGAGGCTGCCGGGTGACGGGTATGAGACACCGGTCAACCTGTTGCCAGAGACCGTACCATATTCGCCCCACAGGAAGCCGCCGCCGTTGTCGCCGAGATTAACGCCGACCGCCTTCACACCATCGCTGATGGTGATGCCGAAATCGTTATCGCTGGTCAGTGCGTCCCAGTTGGCGGTGACCAAGAAAACGGCCGTTTGGGAATTTGAAATCGAGCCAGCGGTCACCAGCGGCATTCTGAAGACAATTCCTGTAGAGACGTTGCCAGTGAGGTTCAGTCGCGTCCCTGTGAGGGTGCGAGTTCCACTGGGAAATGTCGCTCCTGCCAACACATTCAAATCGGCTCCGGTGTAGCTGGTTGGACCAAGAGCGAACGGTGCCGCTCCTGAACCAGCCGTTGGAGCCAAGTTGTTGACGGTCAAGTTGAACGTGGTGGTGTTGACCGCACCCAAACTATCGGTCGCCGTGATCGTCACGATTTGCGATTGTCCGCCACCGTCCGTCGCGGCGTAGGACCAATTCCAGGTTCCGACACCAGGAGTGATCGTTCCGACCGAAGCGGTCAGCGTCACGGCGTTGGCGAACGTGCCGGAGTTTACCGCAGTTTGACCTTCGTTGACGGTGACTGACGACAGGTTGGCGGCGACTTGCGGCAATGGAGAGTTTGCCACGGTTGCGGTGACGGAGAAGGTGTCGGTCAATGTTCCGCCGTCATCGTCGTTGATTGTGACGGTCACCAAGTAGGTCCCGCTGGTTGCGTATGTGTGCGACAGCGAGAACGTGCGAGCGAGTTGGTTGATTGAAACCTGCTGGAAGTAATTATTGATTCCGTCGCCATACGAGACGGTTCCAGAGAACGTGTCGGATGGGCTGGCGTCGGTAAAGACGATTCCCGTGCGGCTGAAGGCCCCGTTGGCCAACGTCGTCAGCGTTTCATTGGC
>CAIJTL010000009.1 GCA_903823545.1 uncultured Planctomycetaceae bacterium | reverse complement strand
CTGATCGACAACAAAGGCACCGACTTCTTCAAAAGCGTCGGCCCGGGGTGTTCGCATTAGAGTCTTTGCCCGAAACATGTCTGTTTCTTGCGCGTCTTGTGGGCGAGTTGCTCCGCAACTCGCCGCCGAGTCGCGGAGCGACTCGGCCACATTGGTTGCGGCTTCGCCGCATTAGGTTGAGCAGCTAGAAATCCGTCGCAACTTCACGCCCAGCGATTGTTCCCAAGGCCCCCCAGATGCCGTATGGGCTGGGGCCGGAGGTAATGTTTGCCGCATCGAACGTCTGGTCTCCGGCGTTGATGGAGTTGTTGATGAATCGGACACTCCCATCTGCCATCACCACATGAACGCCTCCGACATGTCGGCTCGATGCCGTGCTTAACCAAGTGCATGACGGCTTGTTGGGTGGCAGAATGGTTTGAATGGTCGCATGCGCGTCCGGGATCCCATAAGCCCAGAAACGGCCATGACCGTGCGTGTATGGATATTGATAGATTCCGCCCACGACGAATGACAGGCAGGTCGGTGGGCTTGTCGTAAAGATCGTATTGAATCCGCCGAGCAGATCGTTCGCTGCCGCAATCGCCCATTCCGACGGGGACTGTTCCGCCGCCAGGATGGAGTTGCTCAGCCCATCTCGAAAGTCGCTGATCGCACGTGTCTGCCCAGAGAGGGGTGAGAACGGTCCGCGTGAGACGGTACTACCAAAAGTGCTATCACCCAGGCTGAAGTGGTAGCAGCGACCGGGGCCGCCAAGACTTGCGGTTGCGGATGCGGGAGGCGGCGGCTGGGGGGCGGAGGGGCAGAGCAGCACCGGCAAAGCAGAATTTGGATGCGGAAATGTCGCGCTAATCGGAGATCCGCCCTGACCGGGTGCTCCGGCGATCTTCTTCCACAACGGGGCCTGATCCAAATACGGCAACAGCATCACAATGCCACTCAGCACACCGCCGTTTTGAGTCTTCCCACCGCCATGTGGCGGGAGCTTCTTGGTGCTTTGCTCATAGTTGTGAATGGCCACTCCGAGCTGTTTGAAGTTGTTCTTGCATTGGGATCGTCGAGCCGCCTCCCGCGCATGCTGCACCGCCGGCAACAGCATCGCGATCAGGATGGCGATGATCGCAATCACCACCAGCAACTCGATCAAAGTAAATCCACGACGATCCGCGACAGACTGCAGATTCTTATGGAGCGAGTCGGGCAAGCGAACAACCTGAGTGCTCATGGATGGTTTCCAGTCAATTTCAAGAATTCGCCAGGGGGCACTGCCTGCAATCCGACCTGAATCAACGCCGCGTGAAGGCTGGAGTTCCGTCGCGATCCGTGGTTTCAACAAATTGCTAACGATTATCTCACCGATGACTTGCGACGGCGAGCGCTTGGGTTGTTCAATTCAAACGATTGGGACGGAGTCCCAACCTACGCTCCGGCTTCCACTCGCGAGCGAACTGTAACGCCCGTTGCTGAACCGCCTCGCTGATCGTCTGGTCGGAGGAGATGGCGTTGAGCCATTCGGACTGCGGTTGACCCTGGTCTCACAGGAAGCGAATCAGGCTCAGCGCCTGACGCTATTTCGTGTCGAGGCTCGATTTAAGGCCGCGAAGCATCTCGCCGTCAATGAGTTCAAGCGGCTTCCCTTTCGCAAACTCGTAGGCTTGCTTTGTGAAAGTGCCCGTCGTAATCAAGATCCCTTTGTTGGCTCCAGCAGCCATGGTCACACCGAATAGCTCTCGGACGACTGGCTCTCCAACGGGTTGTTCCCAATCCTTGCATTGGATGATGTATTTGCCGGCGAAAATTGGTCGCGTGGAGTACGCTTCAATATCAATTCCACCATCACCGGTGACTTGCGTAGTTCTCGCCTCCATCCCCAGCTTTTCGAGCACTTGCTTTGCAGTGGCTTCGAGTTCAAGTCCATCGTTTTTACGGCGCGGCTCTGTGGACGCACCCCGCGCGCGTTCCGAGGTCTTCGTTCGCAATCCCGCCGTGTGCATACTACGGGCTTGTTGTAACGCCTGCTCAGATTTTCCAACGCCTTTCTTGTTGCCAAGAAATTCGTAGGCTGCCTTTTGAATCGAAATGGCTTGAATGTCGTGAGGATCGCG
>CAIJTL010000008.1 GCA_903823545.1 uncultured Planctomycetaceae bacterium | reverse complement strand
TGCACAAGCACCTGAAGTGGCCGAAGACAGTCTCGCCTTGAATCGAGGCGAAATGTTTCGTTGACCGTTGGGGCAAGACGGTGAAACGATTCGGATGGCAGCCGCTCGCAGTCAGGAGAGCTTCGCGGCAACGGCCCTTTGCCGTCTTCGCCGACGCAGCCACCAAGCACACAGAGCCAGCAACGTGATGACCCCCAGCGATAACCAGATCACGAGACGATTCAGTCCAAGGTTGAGCATTTCGTTGTGATTCAACAAGGGCTTGTCCGCTTTGTGGACGATATCGCGGAAGTGATCCAGACGACGTTGCAGAAGTTCGCCGTGCGGCAGTTCGTAACGCTGAGCCAACTCCGCGACCGCGATCGCGTTTTCCAGTTGGCCGTTCAAGGCGAGCACGTTGCTTAAATCAAACAGCAAGTCCGCGACGATTGCGTCGGGAGGATTGACGAGCGATGTTCGCTCGCGAAGCTGGACTTGCATGTGAACGCTCAGGTCTTCCCAAGTCTGAGACCCATCCAGCGCAGCAAACTCTTCGGCATTGGGCCGCGCTCGGCGAGCGTCATCACCGAAGTTCAAGCCGAGAATCGAATGTGTCTTCAACCAATCGGGATCGTCGGCCATTTTTTGTTTGGCCTGGAGAATTCGGACGTGCAGCCATTCCGAACCTCCGTGTGACCGCGGATTGCGGGCCAGTCCTTCTTGAATCCAATGCAGCGATTTTTCGACATCGCCGCTCAACTCATAGACCGTGCCAAGATTTGCCGCTGTGGGATACAGCCCCGGCTTTGTCGCTTCGATGTCGTTCAGCACGGCCAACGCTTCGGTCAACTCACCCGCACGAACCAACATCACGGCATAGTCATTACGGAGTTCATGGTTCGCCGGTTGTTGGTCGGATCGCTGTTTCAAATCTTTCGCTCGCGCCAGCCAATCCTCACGCGACAACTTACTAACCAATCCCGTGGCAAATGCTCCGGGTGGCAACTCAACGATTTCATCGACCCGACCATCCAGATTGAGGGCGTAAGTCCACAAACAAGCCGACCCACTGCGGACCAGCAGCAACAAACCAAATGCCAACAACAGCACGAGCCGAAATCGCATGACTGTCCGCTCCGATTCTCATGTCAGCTTCGCGACGTGTGCCTTGAAGAACTCCCACATCTCGACGGTGAGACTTTCCCTTTTGCTGCGGAAATGTAGACGAAGTCGTTCTCGATTCCGAATTTGAACTGGCAGCTTTTGGCGACAGGCGGCGAAATCGTTCTTGAGCGATTTCTCCGATTGGCATAGGCTGCGGTCGATATTGGACACGACGAATGACGTTGGCGCGGGGCCGATGATGAGTTTGAAAGAATTGGAATCAACGATTGCTCAACTTCCGCAAAATGAGAAAGCGGAGTTGCTGCGGTTTCTGACTCGCGAACTTCGTCAGTCATCAGCCACGGAGAGTCCCTCGAAAGCGCCGGTGACACCCGTGGACCGCACGCGCTGGCTGCAAAAACTGGATCGGCTTCGCGCACTCACCGCTTCCGATTCGCTCCGTCCGACTCAGGAAGTTCTGGATGAACTCCGTGAGGATCGGATTTGACCCATGAGCTATTGGGACTCATCCGCCTTAGCAAAGCTCTATTTGACGGAGCCGGATTCCCTGGTGTTTCGCGCCATCGCCGATCGTCCGACGACCTTGCGGACTTCTCCGCTGGGACAGTTTGAGACCATCCTGACAATCCGCCGGCTTGAAGCGGATGGCCGCCTCGATCCTCAAAAGGCGGAATATCTCGCGGATGAACTGTTGATCGACCTTGGTGACGGAACCGTCGAGTTGATTGCGACCGATTTCGACATCCACGCCGAGTTTCAGCACGTCGTTCAAACGTGCCTGCAACGACCGCAGCCGATTTCGATTCGCACATTGGACGCGCTGCATCTGGCGGCCGCATTGTCAGCGGGCGAGACCGAATTCGTCTCCAACGACAACCGACAACGAGCCGCCGCCATCGCGTTGGGGCTGACCCTGTTACCCTGACGTGAGAAACAGCCGCCAGATTGGCCAACTCGCGAAATCTTGATT
>CAIJTL010000007.1 GCA_903823545.1 uncultured Planctomycetaceae bacterium | reverse complement strand
CTGACGCCGTTCGGTTTCGGGAATGACATTTCGCACCAAGCGACCGCAAACTCTCGGTTCACCAAAATTAATGAGCTTCACACGGCGAATGTTTTGAAGCATCGCGTAGTGCAGTGCCTGAGCCTTGTGCTCGTCCAGCAGCGCCGCCACCACCTTCAATTCGTAGAGCATGTGGTTGACGACAAGGTCGAGAAAATGCGTCTTCTCAAAACCACCATGAGTCACTGTCACCGGCACTTGAGTATGAACGTCAAACCCATCCGCACGGAGCTTCGCCGCCATCTCGTTCGAATAAACCCGCTCGTCAAATCGATTCCCAAACTTGTTCTGAGCCGCATAAGCAGCCCCCATCACCACATCATCAATCAGATCGAAGTCAGTATCGGAGACGTCAGTCAGTTCGAGCCTGCGGTGGATCGGCATGGCGGGTGCGCTGCCAAGGGAATGGGGGCAGTGGAATAGAACGTAAAGGGACTTGAGATGAGGCACTTCGTCAGTTGGTGAATTTCATGCGATCCGCTTCCATAAATGCTTCCAGAGAATGTTTCCGGAGCTGACGGAAGATGAACCACATCTTTGCCGTGACAGATAAAGATCGAAAGGATCACGAGCCCGCATCCTTCATCATCTCATGACTCATTCCCCTGCCATCCTCCCCACCGCCCGAGTGATCGCGTCCTTCATCGCCTTTTCCACTCCCGGTGCGACGAAGGACCAGGAGCCGGGTTCGTAGCCTCCTTCGTCGAAGGCGCGGTCGGTTGGGATGTAGACCGGGCCGTAGTTGCCGTAGCCGAGTGTCAGCACGAACGCATCCGGTCGCTGCTGCTGCGCGAACAACTGGTATTCGACGAACGGCTCGCCCGGTAGTAACAGCAGCATTGCCGAGCCGAAGTCGAGCACCGGCAGATCGAGCGGCCTTCCCGACTCGCACCGCTTTCGCCAGCTCAGGGCATAGGCGACGCGAACCTTTTCATCGAACGACGACGATTCGCTTTTCAAAACCGCTTCGAGGTCCGCTCGACGGAAGCCGGCCGACTCCTTGATTGGCAGCGTCAGCGGGATCGAGCGAAACGTCAGTCGTTCCAGCGGCGTCTTGCGAGTCGCCTGCCACGCGGCCCTCCAACCTCGATAAAGGCGCTCGGCCAATTCGACGCGAGCCATCGGTGAGCCGTCGTTGTACTTGCCCGCTCCGAGATTCCCGCCGCAGCCGTTCGCGTAGAAATGCATCACGCCGGGATCATCCGCCTGCCGCCTGCGCCGCGCGATCCCGACAAAGTCCGCTGACACCTGCCCCTGGCCGTAGTGACTCATCGGATGAATGGCGTAGACGCTGATCGACGCCAGCGGTTGATCTCCGTCCCAAAAGCTGAGCGTCTTGATCTGCGGATCGATCAGCCCTTCGGGATCGTCTTTCGCGCGAGGCACGTTGCAGGCACTCCCTCGCACGAACTCGACCTTGCCATCCGAACCGAGAATCCGCCGCGTCGAAGCGACTCGTTCGACCTTCGCTTCACCGACTCCAAGATGCGTCACGCGCCGAGCCTTCGCCAGCGACCCCTTGATCGCTTCGGCGACGTTGTTTACGGCAGCCTCATGAAACGCCAGTTCGACCGTCCGCCGTCCCGTCTTCTGCTCGGCAACCAATCGCTCCGCCTCCAGATCAACCAGCGGAGCATCGTGCTGATGAATGGCCGAAACGAGCACTCGTTCGGGTGTCGTTCCCGCTGCCGCCGCCAGTCGCTCGCGCCAGAAGTCGTGCGCATCGTTCCCGATGCCACACCAATCGACCGAGCAAACCACAATCCGCCGCTCCCCGTCGATCAACACGACCCCGTGAGCCAGCAGCGGATCAACCACTTCAACCACCGGCTTCACCCCGACGCTCGCCTGCAACGGATGCCCAACCGGCGGCGTGACATCAGCCGAAAACGGAGCAAT
>CAIJTL010000006.1 GCA_903823545.1 uncultured Planctomycetaceae bacterium | reverse complement strand
GATGAGACCTGCGGTCATCGTTTGTGGCTCGGTCGGAGACCGGCCACAACATGGCGACCTCAACCGCTTATTGCTTTCTGCGGTCTTTGTCTAATTGGTCGATGACGTTCGTCTCCATGAACCGAGCGAGTTTGAAGAAGTCGCTCTCGCGTTCGATGAAGCGGACGAGGGTTTTGAGGTCTTTCGGATCGACGAGCGAATCGAAGCGGACGTAGTGCAGATCGAACTGACCCTTCACCGAGATCATCACGCCGTTGAGCCCCTCTTCGACGAGTGCTCGATAAGCACCGACACCCAACTGGCTGCCGAGGATGACGTCGAAGGCGTGAGGTCGAGCACAGCGGGTTTCGTAACCAAGCTGCAAGCCGTTGACCTTGCGCGACCGTCCGTTGGTTCGCTTCTTGTATTCCGCCGTGACGAGCTTCGCGATCCGTTTGCCGAGATCAACGCTCGCCGCCGCGATGTGGCCGAACGGGTCGTATTCGACACCTTCCAAGCAATCGGCGGGGAGGAATTCCGCGAGTCCTTCGGCCAGCACCACGACGCCGAATTCTTTCCCTTCCTGCTCTTCGCGATACAGCATCATGTCGACGATTTTGCCGATCAACGCTTCAAACTTGATGATCTTGCGAGTCTCTTTCACACCCGTCTTCGGATTGATCGACTCTTCCGTCGTCGTGTTGTTTTCGTCCAAGTCCTCGACGCTCATGACGAGGCTCGCTTCACCAGCGATCGCCGCTCCATAAGCCAACCAGCCGGCGCTGCGGCCCATCGATTCGACGACGAAGTACGCTCGGCCCGCTTCGGCATCCGCCAGCAGATTGCGAATTTCGGCAGCCATCGTTTCGACAGCGGTGAAGAAGCCGAACGTGAAGTCGATGCCGTTGTAGTCATTGTCGATCGTCTTCGGGACATGCACGACCGGAATCTTCCGGCTGCCAGCGGGCAACGTGTCCTGAAACATCTTCATCTTGTTCGCGGTGCGGAGCGTATCGTCGCCGCCGATCGAAACGAGCGCGTCGATTTCCAATGAGCAGAGCGCATCGTAAACGGTCTTCAGCTTTGCACACTTCGCAGGATCGCGGAGGTCTTCGAGGCTATCGACCCCTTTGCCCGGATTCTCGCGAGCGGTGCCGATCATGATTCCTTGCGTGTTGCGAGTTCGACGCAATCGGTGCGAGTCGAGCTTGAGGAAGTCACGGCCTTCCTGCATCGCGTAGTCAGCACCGAATTTCACGAGGCTCGAATACCCGTGCTTCATGCCGAAGACTTCGATCCCATTCTTGATGAACGACGAGGCTGCCGTCGAAATCACCGCATTAGCAGCCGGTGCCGGGCCGCCCGAAAACAACATTGCAACTTTCTTGATGGAAGACTTAGCACCAGTTGAGGCGGACATTTCGCAGCAGCTCCGAAAAAGTGTTGAAGAGAGAATTGTGTGGATCAAACCATCGCGAGGCGGCATTGTGGTTGCCGCTCAAGAGGCGAGCAAGGCACCTCCGTGATGGGACAGGGCAAGGGGTGCTGGCAAAATTCTGGGCATCACCACCGATGCGGTGGAGTCGCCGGGAGTCCTGAGAAATTCATTTTTTTGAAACGCAGAGATCGCTGAGGGAATGAACGCAGAGGATGTGGAGGGCTCTCCGCGAACTCCACGTAAAACTCCGCGTCCTCTGCGTTTCAAAAACCATTTCCAAGAGGACTCCAAGTTGATGTTGTCATTCTGTGGATGAACTTTCCGTCCAACGAATGATAGATGAGGCTCGCAGTTCCAACAGCTCTCGACAAGTCGTGGAGTTGTTCGATCGAGCGAAGACGGTGCAGATCGGCCAGCCCGCCAAGATCGAGCTGCCTGGGGCCGGGATGTCTGCCAGCAGCGGTTCATTGTCACTCTGTTGCCAGATCGAGTTTTCGTTGTGGGAGTCGGTCGCAATCTGCTTTTCAAAGTCTGGTGCAAGTGAATCACTCGATGCGAAGACAATCCGTTTGCCGATGACTCGTTTGTGAGTGCGATCGTCGTCGCGAAAGTCATCAGCCCCAACGAGTTTGTCTCGGTGGATATGGGGCTTTTGCACTATGTCTTGGCTGTTGAATTGTAAGGTCGTAGTGCAGAGGCCCGAATCCACCGAGGCAAGCTCGGTGGGG
>CAIJTL010000005.1 GCA_903823545.1 uncultured Planctomycetaceae bacterium | reverse complement strand
TCTTCGGGGATGCAGCTCACATCGGTGCAAAACGCAACGTCATTGATTCGATAACCGAGGACCGGCATACGACCGTGTATCAGTCGAATCGGCTGCACTCGTTGACCAAGCACTTCAAACGGATCGAGCCCAATGCGAACGAACTCCAACTTCGGCAACGCTCCCGGATGCAAGTCCTGCGACGGCGGCTCGAAGGCATAACCAAACGCCGCTCGCAATTGTCGCTCGACGGGCTCTTCGCAATGCAATGGGATCGGCCTTCCGAGTTTCCAACCGCAGATCCGCAGATCATCGAGCCCAAAAATGTGATCGGCGTGAGCGTGCGTGTAGATCACCGCTTCGATCATCCCGATCCGTTCGCGAACTAATTGCAACCGCAATTCCGGCGGCGTGTCGATGAGAAACACGCCGCGAGCGGTCTTCACGGCGACTCCCGTTCGCGTGCGATGGTTCTTTGGATTCAGCGACATGCAGACCGAACAATCGCAGCCGATCATCGGAACGCCGACGCTCGTTCCGGTGCCGAGTAGCACGAGTTCGCTGTGCGAGTTGGGGAGTTCCATGAAGCACCACAATGAACGTTCTTGAAAACGTGGGGCATGTTTTCCAACGTGCCTAACAACGAGCACGATTAAAGCGTGCTCCACGAACACGACTACTTGGCATCCGCTTTCACAACTCGCAACCGATAAGGATGAGCCGGACCACCAAGATCGTGAGCGTCTTGCAGCACAACGTAGATTATCCCAGTCGCCGCGACCACGAACTCGAACCGCGAATCGCGAGTGCTCCAGCCGGATAGTCCATCTCGCTCCGGTTGATCATCGCTGGATCCGATCAATTGCTTGCGCGAATCAAACAGCGTTAACGCCGCATCCAAACCTGATCCGCGTCGAGCGGCAATCACCTCGCAAACGATCTTGTCGCCTGCCGTTCCCTCGAAGCGAAACACGTCGACGTTCTGCGACTGATGCAGCGTCCCTTCAACGACGTCACCAACCTTGATCTCTTGAGCCTGCCGAAAGCCGTCGTTCGGTTCTTTTTCGGCAACGAGCGGCATCGCATCAACAAAGAGCTGATGGACGATGCTCGTGCCTGACGGTGCGACAACGGTGACGGCGATCTCGCCGGATTTGGCTTCTTTCGGTAACTCGATCTCCACTTCGATCTGCGAGTCACCGACGCGATTCACATCCTGCTTCTGCGGCACAGCGACTTTGCTTTTCGACAAAATTTTCACCGACACCGGCGGCTCGCCCACGCGAACCTCACTGACTTGATCGAGTCGCAAACCCCGCAACACAACCTTGCTGGCCACACCAGCCGTCACTCCCAACGGAGAGCTCAACAGCAAACGCGGAGCCTCATCCGGCTTCTTGTCTTGTCCCAATGTTTGGAAGCACGCCATCGCAAACAGCAGCAGCAATGACGTCAGAATTGCACCACGCAATGGCATTATGAGTTTTTCTATCAACGACGTTGAATCAAGTTGGTGAAGCTGTCGGACAACGATTCAACTCGTTTAACCAAACAAACCGCGAATCGGTTCGCCACTATCGAGGATCTCAACGGGGCGGCCATCTGGCGTGCGGATTTGGTGACGCGGATCGATGCCGAGATGCGAGTAGATCGTGAAGGCGACATCGGCGGGAGCGACGGGATTGCTCGTTGCGTAGGCTCCGTGCTTGTCAGTCGAGCCGATCACTTGGCCGACGCGCACACCGCCGCCGGCGAACAGCAGCGACGCGGCGGGAGCCCAGTGGTCGCGGCCGTTGTCTTTGTTGATCTTCGGAGTTCGCCCGAACTCACCCATGCAGACGATGAGCGTTTCGTCCAACAGGCCGCGCGAGGTTGTGTCCTCAACCAATGCGGAGAAGCCGCGATCGAACTCCGGCAGTTTCTTTTCGAGTCCTTCCCAGATCTTCGCGTGATGGTCCCAGCCACCGAAGTTGACCGTGACGAACCGCACGCCCGATTCGATCAGCCGTCGAGCCAACAGGCAGCTTTGTCCGAATGTGTTGCGGCCATAACGATCGCGAAGTTTGTCCTCTTCCTTCTCAATCGCGAACGCCTGACGTGCCGTCGGCGACAAGATCATTTCAGCGGCTCTCTGATGAAACTCGTCGTAGGTCGCAATCTGATCGTTCCCTTGCACCCGCTTCGCCAAGCCGTCGACCGATTGCAGCAGCGACTGACGGCGATTCGCACGAGCATCGCTCAACGGCTCGCCGGGGGAGATGTCGCGGACGCGATAGTCCTTCTCATTCGGATCGCCCGCCTTGAACGATTCGTACCGTCCGCCGAGGAACGCGCTCTTGCCGAGTTCCCACGTGAACGACGGATTGCGCGGGACCGACACATACGGCGGAACGCTCGCACCGAATCCCAATTGATGCGCGGCCACCGCACCGATCGCCGGCCAGTCGCCGAACGCCGAGCCGAATCGTCCGGACATGACCCAATTGGTCGCCGTCTCGTGATGGTCGTTGTTGTGAGCACCCGATCGAACCAAGCAAACCTTGTTCATCGTTTGCGACATCATCGGCAACAACTCGCCGACCGAGACTCCCGAAAGATTCGACGCGATCGGACTGTATTTGCCTCGAATCTCTTCAGGGGCTTCGGGCTTCAAATCAAACGAGTCATGATGCGAAAGCCCGCCACCCAAGTAGACGAGCACGATCGACTTGAGCCGCTTCGGCTTCGCGGCCTGCTCCGCTCGCAACAACTGCGGCAACGACAAACCTACGGCGCTCAGCGAGCCGACTTGCAAACAATCACGGCGAGAGAATTTGAGATTAAGCATCGTGTGACTCCTGGAGTGCGGTGGCTCGACACCGCCCTCCAACAATTGAAATAGCGACATCATTTGTCGCGAACCCGTGATCTCTCAAACGAGACCGAAGAAGAGAATATTTCTTGGTAATCAGCATCTTTATTCCAATTGATCTAAGGGCTGCGTCGAGCCGCAGCACTCCAGGTCTCAATGATTGAACGCGAACTCTTTGGAGTTCAGCAAGGCCCAAAAGAGGTCGCGGTATTTTTCCTCGCGAGTCCCTTCGCCGGAGAGCAGCTTTGCCACCGATTCTGTTTCGGCGGGAGTTGGTTTACGGCTGAAGCAGGTGAGGAACAAGGTTTCGATTGCAGCCGAATCGGCGGCAGTCGTTTTCAATAGTTCGGTCAAGCGACCGTCGCCAGCGGCGATCTTTTGCAGGATCGCGTCGCCGTTTTGCATTTGGAGCAACTGCGGCAAGGTGATCTCGCCTTGCCGTTCGCACGCGCAAGCGGTGACTCGATCGGAGCGACCGAACGTTGCGAGGAAGTACGAACCGATGCTGGGGTCAGGCAGTTGGATCGCTCGAAGGCCGAGCGGATATCCGGCAAACGATTCAGGCACCGCGGTCGTCTGACTGACTGCATCGAGCAACACTTCGGCTGGGAGACGCCGAGCGATGTAGTGCGAATAGAACCGCGTGTCGGTCGCGTTGCTTGCCGTCGTCGCTGACGTCAGTTGGTACGTTTGCGAATTCAGAATCCGCCGCATGACGTGACGCAAATCGAAACCACTCTGCACCAGTTCGCGTTGCAGCGACTTGAAGAGCGCGGGATTCGACGGCGGATTTGTCGCTCGCAAATCATCGACCGGTTCGACCAAGCCGACGCCGAGGAAATGTTTCCAGAGTCGATTGATGATCGCTCCGGAAAAGAATTCGTTGTTCGGATTCGTCATCCAGTGAGCCAGCACGGCGCGGGGATTCGTACCGGGAGTGATCTCAACTGGCGAACGATCTAGCGGTCGCGGGCTGAGGAACTGTCCGGTGCGAGGCTGGCCGACTCCTACTTGCCGAGCAGCCTGCTCGGTTAATCGTTTCTCAATGTCTTCGAGGCGGCGAGTCAGCTCGTCTTGCTTCTTGTTCAACTCGGTGAGCTTTGCTTCGTCGGTCGTGCCGGGGAGCGATGCTTCGATCGTTTGCCGTTCGCGAGTGACGTTCTCGCGGTCCCGCAGAAAGTTCAGCCCCTCGCCCGTCGTCGTGAACAATCGCGTCGCTGCTTGCTCCGGAGGCTTGCGATCAAAACGCATCCGGCTGAAGAACGCGGCGAAGTGGTAGTAGTCATCCTGCGTGTATTTTTCCAACGGGTGATTGTGGCACTGAGCACAGCCGATCCGCGTGCCGAGAAACGCCTGAGCGACCGACGCGACAACCTCCGACCGATCCGCGTCGCCGTTCTCGCCGACCGTGACGATGAAGTAACCGATCGCCGGTCTGTCGTCAGTCGAACCTTCTGCCGTAAGCAGCTCTTGGCAGAGCTGATCCCACGGGCGATTCGCGGCGATTTGCGATCGCAACCAAGCTTGAAACTGCCGGACTCCTTTCGAGCCGCGGACGTCGTGATCGCGTTCTTTCCGATTCTGAAACAGGTCGGCGAGTTGTAACGTCCAGAAGTCGACGAACTCCGGACGCTGCAAAAGCGAGTCGATCAACTTCGCTCGCTTGTCGGCTGACGTGTCGGCCAAGAAGACTCGCACTTCATCGGCTGTCGGCAACGTTCCGATCGTGTCGAGGAACACGCGGCGAAAGAACTCTTCGTCGGTTGCACGAGCGGACGGTTCGATCCGAAGCGCGGCGAGTTTCGCGAAGACGTGCGTGTCGATCTGGGAAGGCGAGGCTCCTGCCAAGCCATGCGATTCCGCAGTTCGCGGCTCGGCGGGAGCCTCGCCCTCCCGTTTCGCATCGCCGAACGGGATCGTGGCGATCGCGACCGCCACTTGGCCGTCGAAGCTGGCGACGATCGCGGTCTCGCCGGATCGGTGCGCGGTGATCACTCCTTTGCGATCAATCTCGGCGACGGCGGCATCGTTCGACGTGAAGACGGTCAGCCAAGTGACGTCTCGCTGCTTGCCGTCGGTGTATTCCGCCGTGACGGTCAGCGGCTGTGTTTGATTGATGCTCAGCAAGTGCTCGGTCGGTGAGATCGCAAGCTTCGCAACGGTCGGCTCCTCCTTGACCGGACCCGGAGCGCCGGCCTTCAGCCAATCGGTGAGGACTTGTTGTTCGCGGCTGTTGGCGGCGATCAACCGTCCGCCGGCATGAGGCTTTGTCCCCACCGGCTTTTGAATCAACAGGCTGTCGAGCGGATTCGCCTGATTGATGCGACGTCCAGAAAACTCACGTGTGATCCAGAAGTGATCCCAGTCCGGCGCGAAACCGCGCAGTGACAACCGAAAGCCGTTCTGCCCGGCGAGCTTTCCATGACACGCTCCCTGATTGCAGCCCAGCTTCGTCAGCAGCGGCTGCACATCACGAGCGAACGACGGCGGCGAGTTATTTGCTTCTTCGGCGTTCACGCGATCCGAAACGATGCTCGCGAGCAGCAGTAAGACGACGGACAGTCCATAAAAGAAAAGTCGATTCATCGAGTGAGGTCCAGAGACGTTGATTTTGAAAAGGAGCTTTCTCCGAGTCTTCCGCGCTGTCCGTGTCCCACTCCCTCTTACGGACCTGTTTTGGGACACGGACTACACGGAAGACAAGGAGATGGGTCGGCTTCCCCGCAGATTTCAGTAACACAGCGTTGAGGAAGGGTCGCGATATTACGAGACCGCATTGCCGATGTCAGGCCGGAGAATCAGAATGTTCCTCGCCAGTATGTCTTCAAGGCTTAGGTTTTGGGTTAGTCCAATTAGCCGGAACGCGCAAGCGTCTGGTTCAGAACGTCAATGGTCTATCGAACCGGACGCTTGCGCGTTCCGGCTGATTGGTTAAACCTTCTGCGTTTCGGGAGACAGGTTGATGAATCGAGCTTTCACGATCGCTGATGACGACTCTTCAAATCGTTCGGCTATTGCCGAGATCAATCGCCGAGCATTCCTTGGTCGCTACGCTGGCGGGATCGGCAGCTTGGCACTCGCGTCGATGTTGCCTCGCGGGCAAGTTGCTCGCGGTGAGTCGGCGATTCCGCCGATGCAACGCCCAACGGCAAAGGCTGTGATCTGTTTGTTTCAGCACGGCGGGCCGAGCCAGATGGATCTCTTCGATCCGAAGTCTGACCTGCAAAAATTTCATGGCAATCCGTATCCGGGTGGTGAACTCGAAGTTCACTTCGACAAGCAAAAGGGGAATGTGCTCGGCTCGCCGTATTTGTTTCGCAACTGCGGCGAGTGTGGCATGACGCTGTCGGAACTGCTGCCGCACACCGGCCGCATCGCCGACGACATCACGTTGGTCCGCTCGATGAGCACGGAGTCGGTCGATCACGAATCGGCGCTGCGGTTGATTCACAGCGGCAAGTTCATGTCCGGATTGCCGACGATCGGCGCGTGGACCGTTTATGGGCTCGGTGCCGAAAACGAAAACCTTCCGGCGTATGTCGTGCTGGCCGATCCCGGAGGGTTGCCGGTTGACGGCGAGAAGAATTGGTCGAGCGGTTGGTTGCCCGCGGTCTATCAAGGGACGGTCTTTCGATCGGGCCCATCGCCCGTTTTGAATCTGCAAACACCGAGCAACATCTCCCCCGCCGCGAGACAGAATCAATTGCGATTCGTCGACGCGATCAACAAGCAGCATCTCAAGCGACATCCGGAAAACAGCGAACTCGCCGCCCGCATCGCGAACTTTGAGACCGCCGCGCGGATGCAAATGGCGGTACCAGAAGTGCTCGATCTCTCTCAAGAGACCGAAGCGACGAAAAAGGCTTATGGACTCGACAACCCGGCAACACAGGAATACGGCACGCGATGTTTAACCGCGCGGCGATTGATTGAACGAGGCGTTCGCTACGTGCAGATCTTCATGGCCGGACAACCGTGGGACACTCACAGCAAGAACGCCGAAAGCTTGAAGGGCTTGTGTGCTCGCACCGATCAACCGAGCGCTGCATTGGTCCAAGACCTCAAACAACGCGGACTGCTCGATGAGACGATCGTGCTGTGGACCGGCGAGTTCGGTCGACAGCCAGTCTCTCAAGGAGCCGATGGCCGCGACCATAATCGGCGAGCGTTCTCATTGTGGCTCGCCGGCGGCGGCTTCCGAGCCGGTCACGTTCACGGCGCGACCGACGATTTCTCGTACCAGTCGGTCGAGCAAGTCGTCAACGTGCATGACCTGCACGCCACGTTGCTGCACGCGCTCGGCATCGAACACGACTCGCTGACTTATCCCTACGACGGCCGCGAAGCCAGTCTCACCGACGCGGAAGTGACACACGCGCGGGTCGTCCACGAATTGTTGGCGTGAGGCGATGCCACGATTATTCGAGCAATCGCTTACGTCTCTTTGCTATAGACTACCAAACACATCAAAGAGGTTTTTCAACGATGATCAAATCCATTTTTCTCATTTTGGTTTTTGCCATGACGCTCCCTGCCTTCCCAGATTGGACGCCTCCTGATAACCCCGATCCTCAAGTCATACTTCAGGAGGCAAAAGCCGATGCGATGGCGAAGCGGTATGAGGACGCTCTCGCAAAACATCTTTGGTTTCATCGGAATGCACTGAAGCTTAAGCCTGGTCTTTACGGAGTGCGTTTGTCGTTTGCGCTCAGTTATTGGGAAAAGCTCGGCAGGGAATATCCGCCCGCGCTTGCCAAGCTGAAAACCATTCGCGACGACGCGCGTACGACCGCAACAATCTCAAAATCAAAAGACGCAAGAGAAGCGTTTCATGATTTCATGTCAATTAATCAAACGCTCGAAGAAGACATCGAAACGAAAACATTGTTCGCTGAGCTCGACAAAGAAAACTCGCCCGTTGCAAAAGAAGTTTTTGACATAGCGTTGCCGTCTCTGATCAAGGCAAAGGAGTACAAGCTTTGTGGCAAATATCTTGAGCCAGAGTCCGCTTTTGAACGGAGCAGGAAACTGTTTCACGAAAACATTCGGCTGGCAAAAGACCCGAAGTTTGGCGACCGGCTTCAACAGTTCGCTGAAAACAGATTCTTGAACGACACCGCAACCTTGGTAGCACTTCTTGTCGTCAACGATCGAAAGCCAGAAGCAATTGAGATCGCAGCCCAAGCCAAAAAGGAATGGGCTAACGACCGATTTCACGTAACGCTTGATAAGGCGCTTGAAGGTGTCGTTCCTAAACCGCAGCGCTGATCATGAGAGGCTCAACCGAGTCGTCAGCTCAAATCGCCCTTCGTGATGCGGGCGACTTCGTCGACACTGGTGACGCCATCGAGGACTCGCATGTAGCCGCATTGGCGGAGGGTGATCATCCCTTCTTTCAATGCGACGTGGCGGATTTGCGTGGAGCTGGCTCGTTCGATGCAGAGTTGGCGGATGGCGTCGCTCGTGTGGAGCAACTCGTAGATACCGATTCGGCCAGAGTACCCGGTCTCTCGGCAATCGCGGCAGCCGACGGGCTTGAAGAGTTGTTCCGGCAACGGACGCGGGAAGTCTTCGGGGACATCTTCGTCGGTCGGGCGGAAGGGGACTTTGCACTTGGTACACAAGCGGCGGACGAGGCGCTGCGCGACAACACCTTCAACGGTGCTCGAACAGAGATACGGCTCGACCCCCATGTCAACGAGACGTGTAAAGGCACTCGCGGCATCGTTCGTATGCAAAGTGCTGAAGACCAAGTGCCCGGTGAGCGCGGCTTGAATGGCGCTCTCCGCAGTTTCGTGGTCACGAATTTCACCGATGAGGATGACGTCCGGGTCGTGACGCAGAATGCTTCGCAAACCGGCGGCGAAAGTCAGACCGATCTTTGAATGAACGTGAATCTGGCTGATGCCGTCCATGTGGTATTCGACCGGGTCTTCGACAGTGATGATCTTCAACGTCGGGTCTTTGATCTCATTGAGCGCGCTGTACAACGTCGTCGATTTACCGCTTCCGGTCGGACCGGTGACCAGCACGATGCCGTGCGGCATGTTGATCAGTTTGTAGAACGGGAGCTTGATCACATCGGGCATACCGACGCTGGCCAAGTTGAAGACCATGCGCCCCTTGTCGAGGATACGCAACACGATCCCTTCGCCATGAAGCATCGGGATGATCGACATACGAACGTCGATTTCACGTCCGGCAACTTTGAGCTCGATTCGACCGTCTTGCGGCAAACGTTTCTCGGCGATGTTTAGCCGAGCCATGATTTTCAAGCGCGTGACGATCGCTCGATAAAACGAATGAATCTCTTGCGGCACCGGCTGCACGCGAAGCAGACCGTCAATGCGGTAACGCACGACGAGACCTTTTTCACCCGGTTCGATGTGCACGTCGCTCGCTTGCTGCGCGAGCGCTTCGAGCAACAGCTCATTCACCAAACGAATGACGGATGCTGCCTGAGCCATCTCCGCCAATTCGCTGTCGGCGCGAGCGGCCTCGGCGAGATAATCCGCATCGAGGTCTTCGCCACGTTGGGCGACAAGTTCATTGATCGTGTCGCCGCCGACACCGAGCTGCTCCTTAATCAGCCGCACGAGGTCTTCGCGGCGGGCGAGTACCGGTTCGAGCCGTTCTCCGCTGAGCGAACTGAGCTCGTCGAGCGCTTCTAAATCGAACGGATCGCTCGTCGCGACCTCGACTCGCCCGTTAACGAGCCGCAGTGGCAGCAATGAATGTCGGAAGATGGCGGTCGTCGGAAATTTGGAAAGCAGTTCGCGGTCGACAGGGAAGTCGGTCAGTTCGACGAACTTCATGCCGAGCTCTTCGCCCAACGCGCGTAACGCCTGCTCTTCGGTGAGCAGACCCTGTTCGACAGCGACTTGATCCACTCGCTTGCCGTTCGTTTGCTTTCGGACCAACTCCAATTCCGGCAGGCTGAGTAATCCTCGATCCAGCAGTAAATCGCCGATATCCATCAAACACTCCGAACCAAGTTGATCAACTTTGTTGTATTGCCGCTCATTAGCACGACGCGCCAGCGAGCGGTCGCAAGAAGGACCACTCGCTGGCGCATCGTGCTAAGAAATTCTCGGGAAGATGGCTGCTCCGATTTCTTAAGCAACTGGTTCAGTGCAACGACTCCGGCGAGCCTGCCGCAAGGCAAAAACGCCGGTTAGTCGCAATACCGGTCAACGACTCAGTCAACGACCGCTACCACCCATTCGTTCGCGCATTCGTTGCTCGAAGAAGCTTCTTCCGGCATCCGATGATGAACC
>CAIJTL010000004.1 GCA_903823545.1 uncultured Planctomycetaceae bacterium | reverse complement strand
CGGAGAAGAACAGTCGCGGTACGTCCCAGGCATAGAAGTGAGCGCCCGACGTCTCCCAGTGAATCCATCCAGCCCAGCCGTACTTGTCACAGAGGTGCGTGACCGGCGTCAGCAACGTCTTCATGCCAATCACTTCTGACAGTTCCGATAAATATGCACGGATCTCAGCATCAGAGATTGGCCGGACAGGAGTCCCTTCGATGACGAGTCGCTGACGATGAATGTCTGGTGCCAAGTTCTCCATTGGCGGTTCCTCTTGAATAACAGAAGCGGTTTAAGATTCGGATGCTCGAACGGTTTCAGACAACCGTCTGCCTCTCTTATGTCCGTCCCGATGCGAGTTGCGACACAGATTCCAAAGAAATAAAACCCTCCCATAATTGCGGAATCCCAAAACGTGCCAGCAGCCAGAAAAAGGCCTTGAGCTCACTTCCATGCCGTCAACTTCAGAGATTTCAGATGAACCGGTCACGCTCTGGATGCGGCAGTTGGAAGCGGGGCAGCCGGAGGCCGCTCAACCATTGTGGGAGCATTTCTGTAAGAAGCTGATGGCATTGGCGGAGAAGCGATTGTCTCCGAAGCTGAGACGGACCTACGACCAAGAAGATGCGGCGGTCAGCGCTTTTCACAGCCTCTGCCGAGTCATCACAGATCGCCGCCCGTCGGATCTCAGTGACCGCGTCAACTTATGGCGTCTATTGGTTACGATCACCGAGCGAAAGATCACGAACCGCGCCCGCGATGAGCAGCGTGAGAAGCGAGACATTCGGCAGACAGTTAGCGAGTCGTGTCTGATCAATGTGTCGGGAATCGGCACAGGATTCGACAACATTCCTGGTCGCGAACCCAGTCCGGAGTTCGCCGCTGAATTTGCGGACCTCTGCGAATCGCTGCTGGATTCGCTGGATGACGACGTCCTCCGCCAAGTTGCACAGCTCACTTTGCAGAACTACGACACCAACGAGGTTGCCCAAAAGCTAGGAGTTACTCGACGCACTGTTGAACGCAAACTTCTGATCATTCGCGGCCGCTGGCAACAACGGATACTGGGTTGAATTGAGGCAAAGGCTTCTAGTTCGCAACTCTCATCAAACGGCTTGCTCGAATTTCTTTGCGGTTTTCGGAAAACTGTGTCGCAAAACGTAACAAAACGGTCATGAGATCATTGGCGAAAGTCCGGTACCGGCTCGGCGGCTGTGACCGAAGTATCGCGAGGCGGACGGAATCTTGAACAATCACGATCAACTCGAATCACTGCCGCTCGACGACTTAGAGCGGATTGACGCTACGTGTGACGCGTTGGCTTCGGCTTGGAAGCGGGGATTAAATCCGTCGATTGAAGAGATGGCACAGGCTGCCCCCGAATCGTTGCGGGCGCTGATGGTGGCGGAGTTGGTTCGGACGGAGATTGAATTGCGCTTGTCCGCAGGCGAACGACCGACGGCGGAGGAGTACGTTTCGAGGTTTCCGCAGTGGTCTGCCGAGTTGCATGCCTTGTTCGCTCAGTTGCCCCCGAAGACTCCTGACTTCGCCTCGCCCAACCCGATGGCTCCGACGCTGCAGCTTTCAGCGAAAGACACTGCGGATGATTTTCCACTCACCGCGTTGCACCAGTCGACGGCAGTAAGTGCAGCAAGCGTAGTCGGGCTTGATGAATCGGTCATGCACGCACTGCGAAATCGGTATGAAATTCGAGATATGCTCGGTCGCGGTGGGATGGGGGTTGTCGTGAAGGCTCGCGACACGAAGCTCGATCGCGAGGTCGCACTCAAGTTACTTGCGCCTGAATTGGCTCGCGATGAAACCGCGAAACAGCGTTTTTTGCGAGAGGCTCGCGCCGCTGCGGCAGTAAAGCACGACAACGTCGTGACAATCTATTCGGCAGACGAAATCAACGACGTGCCGTTGCTCGAAATGGAACTGATCGAAGGCGAATCGCTCGCTGAGCGAATCAAACGCGATGGTGCGCTGCCGGCTGATGAAGTCGCACGCCTCGCGATTCAGATTGCTCGCGGATTGGAGGCAGCTCACCGACGCGGGCTGATCCATCGAGACATCAAGCCGGCAAATATTCTGTTGGAAAAAATTGACAGCATCGTGAGCCGGTCGGCATCAGCCCCCGGAATTCGTGACGCTGCGGATAGTCCGCAGGCTGACGCCACCCGGCTCGCCAGTGGAAGTTTCAGCCGCGTCAAAATCACCGACTTCGGACTCGCACGCGTCACGGCAGATGCGACGATCACCCATTCGGGATTCATTGCGGGGACGCCGCAGTACATGTCGCCGGAGCAAGCCGAGGCGAAGCCGCTCGATCATCGGACCGACCTGTTTAGCTTCGGAAGCGTGATGTACTCGATGTGTACCGGGCAGTCGGCTTTTCAGGCGGAGTCTGCATTGGTCACGTTACGGTTGGTGTCTGACAGTACTCCACCGGCAATTCGAGAGATCAATCCGGGTGTCCCCACATGGCTGGTCTCGATCATCGAGCGGTTGATGGCCAAGAATCCAGACGATCGTTTCCAGTCAGCAGCGGAAGTGGCAGAGGCACTAACTCGTGCGGCGAGTTCACCGACCCAGGCGAGCATCGCCATTGACCGAGCATCCGCCAGAACGACCGCCGGTGCGAAACTCATCAAGTGGAGTTGGCTTGTGCCGGCAGTCGTGATCGTCGTTGTCGTTGTTGGCGTCGTGCTGAGGAATCAGCCCGTCACCACGCAAGGAGACTCCCACGCTCTTGGCGAACGTGGCTACGACAAGCGTGACGATAGCACGCACAGTGACGTAGGCATTGGGAAAAATAAAACGGACGAGACCCCCGATGCCAACACGAAGCCGCCATCGACGAACCATCCATTGGTGTCGAGCGAATTCGAATGGACCGAGCCGGAAAATCTCGGACCGAACATCAATACGGAGTCGTCGGAAGATCATGCGTGCGTGTCGAGCGATGGTTTGCAGTTGATCTTCGTGCGTCGCCAGAACGGGGCGGCGGATTTGTGGTCGAGCGTGCGGACGAATCCTTCAGAGACGTGGGGCGTGGCTCAACGAATGCCCGACGGGATCAACTCTCTGCAACAAGACCAAACGCCGTTCTTGTCTGCCGATGGATTGTCGTTGTGGTTCGCGTCAGATCGAATTGGCGGATCGGGCAAATCCGACCTATACGTCTCGCGACGCGAAACTCCCGACGGCGCGTTCGGCCCCGCGACTCCGCTTGGTGCTCCGATTAATACACCCGACGACGAGGCCAGTCCGTTTGTTTCAGCCGACGGGCTGACGTTGTTGTTTGGGCGTGGAGTTCCTCGTCAACTTTTTCAGGCAACGCGACCGAAGCTCGACGCTCCATTCGGGACTCCGAAAGTTCTTGCCAACGTGAACTCCGGCCAATGGCAGGAATTTCCGCGACTGACTCAAGACGGTTTGCACTTGTTGTTCGTCGGCTCAACGAACGGCTTCAACAACCAAGGACTGGTGATCGCATCGCGAAATAGAATCACCGATGACTTCTACCCGCCGAAGAGTCTCGGTTCGATGTTTCACGTGGGAGTGGTCTCAGGCCCATCACTGTCGAGTGACGAATCGACAATTTATTTCTCGGCAAAACGGGGCGGCCTCAACCATCACGACCTGTGGGTGACTCGCCGAGTCCCCAAGCCGGAGCTAGTGATGCTGGCTCAGGCCGCGACGTTGCCGTCTGTCACGGAAGTAGCGGGGCTTAAGCTGGGCGACCTTGATGGCGACGGCGATCTCGATCTCTTCATCGCGTCGTTAAAGAAGCCGTGTGTGGTGCTCCACAACGATGGCACCGGCCGCTTTACCGATAGCGGTCAGGAGCTCGGCCGCAACAGCAGCTTCGCGGTCGCGCTGGGTGATCTCGATAGTGGCGGTGACTTGGATGCCTTCGTTGCTAACTCAGACAACCAGGAAAACGCGATCTGGCTCAACGACGGACGGGGCACGTTTCAACGCTCACCGCAATCGTTCCCTCCGAATTCGTCCAACGATGTCGCGCTCGCTGACCTTGATGGTGATAAGGACTTGGATGTCGTCGTCTCGAACTGGACCAATTCTGTCGAAATCTGGATCAACGCTGGCTCTGGCCAGTTCACAAGTCAGCAAACGATCGCGCGGCGCAAAAACACCGGCCTCGCTCTGGGTGACATCGATGGAGACGGGGACGCCGACCTCATCGTAACCAGCTTTCTCGGCGACAATCAGGCTTTCCTCAACGATGGCCAAGGGAACTTCACCGAGAGCGACTCGAAGTTCAACCATCCCAAATCCAGTTCGGCTGCATTGGGCGATCTGGATTTGGATGGCGACCTCGACCTGTTCATCACGACGCATCAAGGCAGCCAAATTTGGTTTAACGATGGTCGTGGAAGTTTTGAGCCTAGCCAACTACCACTCGGCGACGGTGAATGTGAAACGGTTGAGTTGATCGACCTCGACGCTGATCATGATCTCGACGCTGTCACCATCGGTGGTGGATTCGGGATCGCGGCACCGCGAATCGTCTGGCTCAACGACGGGAGTGGCCGTTTTCAAATTGGTCCGCCCATCGTCCCTGGAATCTCGCAATCCCTGGCCGTCGGCGACCTCGACCGCGACGGAGCACCCGATGTTGTCTTTGGCAACCTTTCACAACCCGCCGAAGTCTGGCTCAACCAAAACGACAACAGGGCGATCGCTCAAGTGCAGAACCTCGGCACCTTCAGCAGCCCCGACGGTCTGCCGCTTCCGGCGGTCGCGCCGTTCGGATCAAGGGGGGCTCGTGAGTTTCAGAAAGTCTGGGCCAAACATCTCAACGTCGATGTGCGGACAACGAACTCCATCGGCATGAAACTGTCGCTCATCCCGCCGGGCGAGTTCTTGATGGGGGCTACTGACGACGATCCCGAAGGACAGCCTCAAGAAAAGCCGCAGCACAAAGTTCGTCTGACGAAGCCGTTCTGGATCGGTACGACCGAAGTCACCGTCGGACAGTTTCGTCGCTTCGTCGAAGCCACTAAGTACGTCACGCAGGCGGAGTCCGATGGGCAAGGTGCCTTCGATATCTATCCGAAAGTCCGACGACCAAATCATATTTGGAGCAAGATGGTCGACGCCGATATCGCCCCCTCCGATGAGTACCCGGTGCGCTGTGTCAGTTGGGAGGATGCTCGGCACTTCTGCGAATGGCTCAGCAAGACGGAGGGACGCACCTATCGACTGCCGACTGATGCCGAATGGGAGTTTGCCTGCCGAGCCGGGACGCAAACTCGATACTCATTCGGCAATGACTTCGACGAAGCCAAAACCAATGCGACGCGACCAGGTGGCTCGCCTCTCCAGTTAGTCGCCCACTATCCGGCCAATCCGTTTGGACTGTTCGACATGCACGGCAATCTCAACGAAATCTGTTGGGACTCCGGCCGCACCTTCACCACTGATCCCGTCACCGACCCTTTGGGCAGCATCGAACTCGACACACCGGCGGTCGTGAGAGGCGGTGCCATCAGCTCCAGTCCCGCGCGACTGAGATCGTCCCAGCGCTACCTCTCCGATGCGCGCCGCTTCCCCGAAGAAAACTTCGCAACAATCGTGAAGGGCTTCCGGGT
>CAIJTL010000003.1 GCA_903823545.1 uncultured Planctomycetaceae bacterium | reverse complement strand
TAACGGGGCGTAAGCGGTGTTGGCCAACAGTGTCACGTGATGCCCGCGAGCAATAGCGGCTCGTGCCAGACCGAGCGAACGAACTAAGTGTCCGAGTCCGCCGCCGAGAGCGTAAATGCACCACCTCATCACGAAACTTTCATGGTCTTCGGTGCCGTGTCGACAAGCTGCTACGGTTCAAATTCGTGGGACGTTTTCAGCTCTCGCTCATGTCATTTTCAAAGTCGCCACCACCGAGATCTTCGTCTTGTTCAGTTTCAAAGCTCCCGCCGTCTGCTTCGGTGAAGTCCAGTGGATCGTTGGTGGGAACGTCTGAAGTTCCAGAGGTCCCCGACGAAATCGATGAAGAATCGGTTGATGAACTGTGTGAAGTACGTGAACCGGATGTTCGCGACGAGTGCGAGCCCCAGTGATATCCGTAGTAATACGATGAGCTATAGAGGTACGGATCGTTGCGGTAGTAGTAATGGTCGTGATCGATCGTCTGACTTGATGCGCTGTCGTTTGGGGGAAGTCGTGATGGGCCAACGGGCTGCTTGATTTGGTCTCGAGCGCAGCTGGTGCAGAACGTCCCGGCGGGGAGTTCGTGAGAGTGATCTTCGCAGATCGGCTTACTACAGGTTTGGCAGGTGGCGGTCGGAAGCTGAAAACATTCATGCTTAAACAAAAAGCCGGACTTCTCGTTGCACGTACCGTCTTGCCATGTCGGCATGCAGAAGCTCCCGAAATAGACGACTGCGTTTCGTTCTGGATAGGACTGGAGAGCAAATTGATAAATGAGCGAACGCTGAGGACGCGTGCGAGAATGCTAACTCGAACTCTCGTGTCGGCGCAAGACAGTCGCCAACGTTTTTCTGCTTTTCTGCGGAGCGGTTAGCACGTTGACACAGTTTTGGGATTGCCCAATAATCCCGCGCCTTTCGAGCCCCACTTGGGCTGATGATGTTCAGCGGCTTGCGTGGCTTACCGAATTTCTCTTCTTTTTGAGGTCGCTTGTCATGTCCGGAAATGTTTTGGAGTTCACTGACGCCAGTTTCCCCACCGAAGTGTTGCAAAGCAGCCAGCCGGTTCTGGTTGATTTTTGGGCTCCGTGGTGCGGCCCCTGCAAGATGTTGGCTCCAACGATTATGGAAGTGGCCAACGACTACGTCGGCCGCGTGAAGGTCGGAAAGATTGATACCGATCAAAATCCCGGCGTTGCGACTCAACTGGGCATCAGCGGTATTCCGACCTGTATCCTGTTCAAAGACGGTCAAGTCGTGGATCGCACCGTTGGCTTGGTTCCGAAAACCAAGCTGGCCGCGATGCTCGATAAGACGTTGTAGTGCGTTAAGACGGGCACTAGCCCGACAATAACCGTGACGGACAAGGATGTCCGTGATTGAAACAGGGACGGGCAAAAGTGCCCGTCCTACATTCTCAGGGAAAGGACTCCCGGGATGAGTGATGATTTGCGGACGGATCAGGTCGATCAAACGGCCTCAACTCGACCTGCTTGGGGAAACGCGAGCGACGCAACGTCGCGGTTTGTACCGATCGCTGATGGGCGAATGACTCGGATCGATCCTCCGCAGCAATTTGCAAACAAGGTCGAATCGCCAGCCGACGCAGGGATTGATCTATCATCCGCACCATCAGGGCCGCCGCGACACGGCGAAGAACTTCTGACACAAGCGAGTCAGTTGGTCGATCATTTGCGAAACCAATTTTCGGATTTGCATCGACGCGACCAAGCGATTGCAGCGCAGGCTCAACAGCTAGAACAAGAACGACGCAGCATCCAGTTCTGGAAACAGGAAGCGGAGCAGGAACTGCAAAACAAAGCGGACTCATTGCGTCAGCGAGAAGCGTCGCTGGCCAAATCGCTGGCCGAGCAAGAACAGATCACTGAAACGCTCCGCATGGCGCAGCGTGAAGTCGATCGCAAGAAAGATGCGTTTGATGCCGAACGGATCAAATTGCTCGCGGAAATGTCGAGCAAGCTTGACGGCGATCGTGAGCGTTTGCAGCAAGCGACTGCGGCAACGAACACTGAACGGGAGCAGCTTCAAGCAGCGTTTGACCGCCAACGTGAATCGCTCGAAGCTTCGATTCACAGTCGGCTGCAAGAGCTAGATGCGGCAAAGTCGCGTGTGCGTGAGGATGTGACAGAGGAAATTTTAACCGCCGAATTGCGTGCGGAACGTGAGGCATTGATTGCTGAACGAGACGAGATCGAGCGACTGCGTGCGAATTGGATCGCGGAAAAAGATCGTGAGCTGTCCGAGTTGACTCGCGAACGAGAAATCCAGGCAGAAGCCACTGGGCGAGTTCGCGAAGAGTTGCTTGCAATTCGACAACAGCACGCGAATGAACTTGAAACACAGCGAATCGAACAAGAATCCTCGTTGAAGCAGCAGCAAGAAGAGTTTGCTCGTCAACGCGACCAGCAGATGCAAGAACTCAAACACGAGCGAGCGGTTCTCGAAAATCGTCTGCGGTTTCAGCAAGAACATCTCAATAAAGCTCGCCAAGAAATCGAATCGGCGCAGAACGAATTTCGTCGCGAGGCTCAGCGTTCGAGAAGTCGGCTCGAAGAGGGTGAAGCTGTCATCCGATTGCGCTGGTCGCAACTCGACCGCGTTCGGTCGCTGCTTGAAGAGCGGGAACGCTCCGTCAATCGTGAGCGAGAAATGTTGTTTAAGTCGCAGCGTGCATTTGAACAATACACGGAACATGATCGCGAGCAAATTAAGTTTGAACGAGATGAGTGGGACCGCGAGCACGCACTGCAACAATCCGACTTACGACGCCAACAAGACATGCTGGCGTTGCACGTGCAAAACCTCGAAGGACGCCGTGAGCGATTGGACAAGCTGCGAGCGGAGCTTGAAGAGACGCACCGCACGACGCTCGAAATGCGAATGGCCATCGAAGAGGCTTGGGCACAGATGACGCAAGCCGCTGGCGAAGATTCCGCGAAACAACGAATCGAAGCCGCTCAGCAACAACTCAGTAATCACTACCGGTTCTTGCGAGAGACGTTGACTGAACAGCGACGAGAGCTCGACGAGATGCGGCAAGCATTTCAACAACAGAAGGATGAATTCCATTCCGAGCAGCAAGCACTCACGGAGTGGGCGGCGACTGAAGAACGCCGTTTGAGAGATCAAGCGACGACACTCAAAACAAAGACCGAACAACTCGATATGCGAGAATCTGCATGGCGTTCGGCAAGTCATCGCTGGGTCACTGAGAAGATTGAGGCCGAAGCGGTGATTCGCGATCTGCTACAACAGCTCACCTCGTTGACCGAACC
>CAIJTL010000002.1 GCA_903823545.1 uncultured Planctomycetaceae bacterium | reverse complement strand
TGTGGACATGCTGCGTTGTCTCCTCAAGGAAAGTTTCATCAACTCCCAAGGAGAACGGCATGTCCACATTCCTCCAACCCAATAGATGCTTCAGGCGGATGAATCATAAATCGAATGAAAATTGTTGGCTGCTAGGCCAATCTGCTTGAGGTTATTTCGACACTGCACAATGCGGGCAGATTCACGGGCTTGCTGCACCGCCGGTAGCAACAGCGCGATCAGCAATCCGATGATCATGATCACGACTAACAACTCAATTAACGTGAAGCCTCTTCGCAGAGCTTCCGAAAACGGTGACTGTCTTCGCATTGCTGTCTGCCCTCTGTTTATCGATTGCGTTCAACGATTTGCCCCAACCGGGACGCGGGTTCGCGAATAATCGACTCAAACTCCCGATCAACTTGCGAACTCTTGCGTGCATCAGCAATCAAGATCGTCAGGGAACATAAATGAATTCATTTATGTTGAACATCGCATGAGCGACGTCTCTCCAAAGCAATTGGCTTTTCAGGACGTCAGAGGCCGCGACTTGATGCAATTCAGCAAGCTGCGTGATTGCTTTCTCAAAGCGAGCTAACTCATCGCTGGTCGGCGGGCGATTCAACGCAGTCACGAACATGACGTCGATTCGTTTCGCAACAGACTCATCCGAGCGTGCGATCAATCGCGCGGCCCAAACATCGGACTGTTGCAGCACGAACGGATCATTGAGCAACGCGAGGGCTTGAGCCGGGACATTCGTCACATCGCGCCGACCTTGAGCCACTTTGCCGCCAGGAAAGTTGAACGCACTCAGAAACTTCGGTGACTCCATCAGATTGTTCTTGATGTAGACACTGCGGCGACCGGCCCCGTCGAGCGGTCCAGGGAAGAGGCGGCGATCTGCATATTCCTTTTCGCGGAACGGCTGCACGCTCATCCCGAACAGATTCTGATCAAGCCGCCCTGACGCGACCAACATTGAATCACGGACCCCTTCTGCTTCCATGCGTCGCGCCGAGTAATGCTGCAATAAGCGGTTTTGAGGATCGAGATCGTGAGCCAGCGCTGACGGCTGATTACTCAACTGAAACGTGCGAGTCAGCACCAATGATCGAATCAGCCGCTTCACCGACCAACCGTCGTCCATGAACTGATTTGCGAGATAATCGAGCAACTCTGGATGCGATGGCGGTTCGCCAACATGACCAAAGTCATCCACCGACCGAACCAAGCCCGTACCGAAAAGATGTTGCCATACGCGATTGACCATCACACGAGCGGTCAACGGATTCTTCGCCGAAGCAATCTGCTCGGCCAACTCCAATCGACCACTTCCAACAGATGCAAACGGCTCGCGCGACTTCGCGAGCACTTCGAGATATCGTCGCGGAACTGCCGGTCCCGGCTTTTGACAATCGCCTCTTACAAAGACCGGTTGTTCGATCCCTGGTCCGCCATCAGCCATTCCGGCAATGACTCGCGGCAACGAAAGCTCGGCTTCCAAACGGCGGTACTCTTTCACCAACGTTTCGATCTC
>CAIJTL010000001.1 GCA_903823545.1 uncultured Planctomycetaceae bacterium | reverse complement strand
GGCGTTTCGCTCTAGCTGACTTTGGACATTCTCAGCAAAATCCCGCCCCTCTTCCTGAAGGCACCCGCCTTTGGGAAGAGGGGTTTTTGTTTTTCGTAGCGCAGGCGGCTCGCCTGCATTGGGGTCGTCGGAGGCGACGTGACTCAGGCGAGCCGCCTGAGCTACGGAATGCGGCTTCGCCGCCATCCGATGTAACCCGAAGTGTCAGCGAGGGCGAGCGCTTCAGGAGGCTCTGAATTCGCGGTTTTGTGGAGCGTTCGCCCTCGCTGACGCTTCGGGTTACATGGGAGTTTCACGTTGTCACAGACATCGCAGGGGTCAGCGGTGAGTACGAATCTTTCGCAGCTCATGGACGAGGCCATTCGGCGGCATCAGGCGGGGCAGGTTGATGTCGCAGCAAACATTTATCGCCAGGTCTTGAGCACTCAGCCGCAGCATGTCGAAGCGTTGCATCTGCTGGGTGTTGTGGATCATCAGCAAGGTCGGCAGACGCAGGCCATCGAACGGATGAAAGCGGCACTCAAGATTCAGCCGAACAACTCGACCGTGTATGGGAATCTCGCGCTCGCTTTGCGAGCGATCGGCCAACGTGCCGAAGCGGCCGAGCACTTGCAGACATCGCTACGCTTAGATCCCGACTATTTGGTGGCTCGCAAAAATCTGGGAGTCGTGCTGGGAGAATTAGGACGGCCGCAAGAGGCCGAAATCCATCTGCGACAAGTGGCCGCCGCCTCGCCGAACAACAAAGGGGCGTTATCGTCTTTGGCGCTCAATTACATGCAGCAAGGACGCAATGCAGAAGCCGAACCGTTGTGGCAGCGGGTGTTGAAACTGCAACCGGACGATGCCAGCGCACACAACAATTACGGCATCGCGCTCAAAGACATGGGAAGGCATCGCGACGGGGAGCAGCATTTGCGACAGGCGGTTTTGCTCAAGCCGAATCATGCCGACTTTCATGGGAACCTGTCGCAGTTGTTGCTCGAAATGGGGCGTGCTCGCGAGGCAATCGAAGCGGCACGCACGTCGCTACGGCACGATCCGAATTCGGTGATGTCGCACAATCATCTGGCGGTCGCGTTGAAGCAAGTTGGCCAAGCGGCCGAGGCAGAGCGGGTGCTGCGGAATGCGCAGCGACTGGCTCCGCAAGACCTCGCGACCCTGACGAATCTGGGCGACATGCTGACGCTGCTCGATCGTCCCCAGGCGGCGATTCCGTTGTTGGAAACCGCGTTGCAGATTGATCCGAAGTGCGTCGAGGCGCTCAATAACTTGGCAGTCGCGCTCAAAGACGCGAACCGCGCGGCGGAAGGTTTGCCGCTGCTGGAACGAGCGGTCACGATCAATCCGAAATACACACCGGCGATCAACAACCTTGCGACGGCGAAAATCTCCGACGGACAAGTCGCTGCCGGGACGGAGTTGCTCGACCAAATCCTGACGCTGAATCCGCGCGATATCCCGGCGCTCTATACGCTCGCCACCAGCACGAAACGAAAGCTGACCGAAGACGAAGTTCAACGAACGCAATCGCTGTTGGAACAAAGCGAAATCTCGCCGGAATACCGCGAACTGCTGCACTTCGCGCTCAGCACGGTCTTCGACAAACGGGAATCACACACGCTCGCCTTCGATCATGCCGAAGCTGCGAACCGTTCCAAGAAGGGGAATTATCGGCGCACGGGACAAGACTTTGATCGACGGCAGCATCTGGAACTGGTGGAAGCCAATTTGAAGC